>JBMSSR010000114.1:0-9310 GCA_049424465.1 Ilumatobacteraceae bacterium | reverse complement strand
AGCGCCGAACTGCCGGTCATCCCGCCGATGCCCACGAGTGCCGCCGGCCCGAGCGCTGCACGCCTCGCCGGGCGGCCCTCCACCCCGCCGCAGGGCGACCCCACGATCGAGCCGCGCCTGCCCGGCGACGACGGCCCGACCACCGACCCCACCCCCGGCGACTGAGCCGCTGACCTGCCCCGCCGCAGCAGCGACCCGACGACGACACCACACCACGAGGCACGGACATGGCACGCAACAAGGGAGCCACCAAGGAAGCCGAACTGGTCGTCGACCCCACGGTGCCGATGGAGGCACCGGTCGGCGAGTCGGCCGAACTGTGCATGAAGGTGGGCCAGCTGCTGGCCGACAGCGGCAACCTGACGACCGACAACCTCGCCCTCGCGCTCGCCCAGGCCAACGGTGACCTCCTCAGCTTCGTCGACCTCGTCGTCGGCCGGTTCTCGACCGAGCGGCACATTGCTGCGGCCGCCGTGTCGCAGGCCACCGGCCTTCCGGCTGCCGACACCAAGGGTGTCGTCGTCCCCGAGGCACTGAAGGGTGTGCTCGACGAGGCGCTCGTGCGCAAGCACCTCGCCATCGCTGTCGCCGAATCGGGTGGCTCGCTCATCGTGCTGTGCGTCGACCCGGCGCCCAGTCGCCGCGCCGCGATCGAGGCTGCCGCAGGCCGACCCGTCACCTTCATGATCGCCGACCCGTCGACGGTGCGCACGTTCATCGACTCGATGTACCGCGCCGACGCCGACATCGATCGGCTGGTCAAGTCGATCGAGCTGATCGACGACCAGCAGCGCATCGCCACCACTGCCGCCGAGGTCAACCTCGACGACCAGGCACCGGTCATCCAGCTCGTCAACCGCATCGTCAGCCAGGCCATGCGTGACCGCGCCTCCGACATCCACGTCGAGCCGCTCGACGAGCAGCTGCGCATCCGGTTCCGCATCGACGGCCACCTCGTCGAGACGTTCACCCTGCCGCTCGGCGCGCACGCTGCGCTCATCAGCCGCCTCAAGATCATGAGCGGCATGAACATCGTCGAGAAGCGCCGCCCGCAGGACGGCCAGTTCTCCACCACCATCGACGGCAAGGAGGTCGACGTCCGCGTCGCCAGCGTCTCAACGGTGTTCGGCGAGAAGATCGTCATGCGAATCCTCGACAAGAGCCGGTCGATGATCGGCCTCTCCGAGCTCGGGTTCCCGCGCGAGACCTACCTGCACTACTCGAAGATGATCCACTCGCCGTTCGGCATGGTCATCTGTGCCGGCCCCACCGGCGCCGGCAAGACGACGACGCTCTACGCATCGCTGCTCGAGGTCAACGAGGCCGGCAAGAACATCACGACCGTCGAGGACCCGGTCGAGTACGTCTTCCCCGGCATCAACCAGATCCAGACCAACGACCAGGCGGGCCTCACGTTCGCCACCGGCCTGAAGGCCATCCTCCGTCAGGACCCCGATGTCATCCTCGTCGGTGAGATCCGCGACGCCGACACCGCGCGCATCGCCGTGCAGTCGGCGCTCACCGGCCACCTCGTGCTGTCGTCGCTGCACGGCACCGACAGCGTCGCGGCATTGCACCGCTTCCTCGACATGGGGATCGAGGCGTTCCTCATCGCGTCGTCGGTCGTCGGCGTCATCGGCCAGCGCCTCCTGCGCAGGGTCTGCGACAGCTGCCGCGAGCCGTACACACCGGGCGCCGACGAGCTGGCCGTGTTCCGCCAGCACAGCGGCGGCAGCGAGAAGACCACGTTCTTCCGCGGTGCCGGCTGCAACTTCTGTGCCGGCACCGGCTACCGCGACCGCATCGGCGTGTACGAGCTGCTGCGCATCACCCCCGAGCTGCGCCGGCTGATCGTCGGCTGGGCCACCACCGAGGAACTGCGCCGCCTCGCCGTCGCGCAGGGCATGCGCACCATGCTCCGTGAGGCCATGGCCCTCGTCGAGAACGACGTCACCACCATCCCCGAAGTCGTCCGCACGCTGTTCGCCAGCTGACCCCCTACCCCAGGACCCACGATGCCCCGCTACGAGTACACCGCGATCGACATCAACGGCTCGTCCGTTGCGGGCGAGACCAAGGCCGACACGATCGGCGGTGCCCGCGCCCACATCCTCGAGAAGAACCTCTTCCCGGTGAAGATCCTCGAGAAGAAGAGCACGTTCAACCTCGAGCTCACCGCGACGAAGGTGAAGAAGAAGGAGCTGATGCACTTCACGCGTCAGCTCGCCGTGTTCGTCAAGGCCGGCATCTCGCTCACCGAGGCGCTCGAGACCATCGGCGACGAGACCTCCGACGTCGCGCTGCAGCGCACCATCGTCGACATGGTCGAGGACCTGCGCAACGGCGGCACGCTGTCGTCAGCAGCCTCGAAGCATCCCGAGGCCTTCCCGCCGTACTACATCGGCATCCTCGGCTCGGCCGAGCTCACCGGCAAGCTCGACGACACGCTCGAGAGTCTGTCCGACTACCTGCAGCGCGAGCTCGACACCCGCTCGAAGGTCGTGTCGGCACTGTCCTACCCGGGTGTCGTGATGGTGCTCGCCGTGTTCACCGTGGCGGTGCTGGCCGGCTACGTGCTGCCGCAGTTCAAGCCGCTCTTCGAGGAGATGGACGCCGACCTGCCGCTCGTCACGCGCATGCTGCTGTTCGTCGCCGACCTGTTCACCATCTACTGGTACGGCCCCGCATCGTTCTTCGCGCTCGTCGTCGGGTGGATCGTCTGGATGACCAAGCACCCGAAGGGCAAGCGGTTCAAGGACAAGCTCGTCCTCAAGCTCCCGGCCGTGAAGGGCATCGTCGAGTACTCGATCCTCGAGCGCTTCTGCCGCATCCTCGCCACGATGATCAAGGCCGGTGTGCCGCTGCCCGACGCGATGCGCACCACGACCGAGGCGACCGTCAACACCGTCTTCCGCGACCGGCTCGAGATCGCACAGGTCGAGATGATGGAGGGCGGCGGGTTCTACCAGCCGCTCGTGCGGACCGAGCTGTTCCCCGGTGCCGCCCGCCAGATGTTCAAGGTCGGCGAGGAGACCGGCACGCTCGACAAGCAGCTCGAGGTGGCCAGCATCTACTTCGACCGCGAGCTCGAGTCGCGGATCAAGAAGTTCACGACTGCCTTCGAGCCGATCATGATCGTCGGTGTGGGTGCCATGGTGGGTTTCGTCGCAGTGGCGCTCGTGCAGGCGATGTACGGCATCCTCGACAACATGAAGCAGCAGACCTGAGGCCTGCACCCGGCGCGTGGGTCAGCGACCCATCAGCACGTCGACGTACCCCTGGCCCCAGAAGATCGCACACACCGTGCCGGCCGCGAGGAACGGCCCGAACGGCACCGCGGTCTTGCGGCCGACACGCCGCACGAGCATCAGCAGGGCACTGGCGATCGAGCCGATCATGAAGCCGAAGAACAGGCCGACGAGGGCGAGCCCGGGGTTCAGCCAGCCGAGGTAGAGGCCGAGCAGCGGCGACAGCCGGACATCGCCGTCGCCCATCCCGCCGCGGCTGGCGAGGTAGATGAGCATCATCGTGGCGAACGCGATCGCCGCCCCCAGCACCATGGTCCAGATGCGGCGCGGCTCGCCGTCGACGAGCGCTGCGACGACCAGGACCGGCGCACCGACCGCTGCTGTCGTGTACGTGATCTCCCGCGGCAACCGCTGTGTGCGAAGGTCGATCCAGGTCAGCGCGACGAGTCCCGCCATCAGGAGGCAGAAGGCGACCGTGGTGAACGAGGCGCCGAAGTGACGTGCCGTCAGCGCGAACAGTGACGCGGTCGAGACCTCAAGCACGAGCGGTTCGGTGCCGATAGCACTTCGACAACGACGGCACCGGCCGCGCAGCACGAGCCAGCTGAACACTGGCACCAGATCGGGCACGCCCAGCCGGTGACCACACGACCCGCACGCCGAACCCGGCTGGACGATCGAGGCACCCCGCGGCACCCGATCGACCACTACGGTGAGGAACGAACCGACCACCAGACCGAAGACCACGGCGAAGACGACTGCAAGACCGTCCATCGTCATCTCGAACACCGCATACCGATCTTCTCTCCCCGACTCACGGCGACCACCGGAGGCTAGCCCGCGATGTTGAACCCCGATCCGATGCTCGTGACGCTGCTCACGGCGACCGTCAACGCGGGTGCGAGCGACCTCCACCTCAGCGTCGGCCGGCCCGCGACGGTGCGGCGCGACGGTGACCTCGTCCCCTTCGAGGGTGTGCCGGTGCTCGAGCACGCCGATGTCGAGCGCATCGTGTTCTCGCTGCTCAACGACAAGCAGGTCGCCGAGCTCGCCGAGATGTCGCAGGTCGACTTCTCGTTCGGCCTCGAGGGAGTCGGGCGGTTCCGTGCCAACGCGTTCAAGCAGAAGGGCACCTACGCGCTCGCACTGCGCGTCATCCCCTTCCGCGTCCGCCAGCTCGAGGAGCTCGGCACGCCGCAGGCGGCGATCGACCTGCTCAACCGTCCCTATGGGCTCGTGCTCGTCGTGGGGCCCACCGGTTCGGGCAAGAGCACCACGCTCGCCGCGATGATCGACCGCATCAATGCGACGCGCCCGGTGCACATCCTCACCATCGAGGACCCGATCGAGTTCCAGCACACGCACAAGACGGCGATGGTCAACCAGCGCGAGGTCGGTACCGACGTCAACACGTTCAACGACGGGCTCAAGAGCGCCCTGCGTGAGGACCCTGACGTCATCCTGCTCGGCGAGATGCGCGACCTCGAGTCGATCAGCATCACCCTCACGCTCGCCGAGACCGGCCACCTCGTGTTCGGCACGCTGCACACCAACGACGCGGCGCAGGCACTCGACCGTCTCGTCGACGTGTTCCCCGGCGAGATGCGCGACCAGATCCAGATCCAGCTGGCCGGCACCCTGCAGGGCGTCATCAGCCAGCGACTGCTGCGCGCCTCTGGCGGTGGCCGAGTCGCGGCGTACGAGGTGCTCATGGCGAACGACGCGGTGCGCAACCTCGTGCGCGAGGGCAAGAGCCGCCAGCTGCGCAACGTCATGATCTCGGGCCAGAGCGAGGGCATGCAGACCATCGAGATGGACCTCGCCCGCCTCGTGGCCGCTGGGCTGGTCGACATGGAGACCGCGATGGAGGCCAGCGCCTTCCCGAAGGAGATCATGGCCCAGGCCGCGACGATGCGGAACCAGATGCAGGCACAGGCAACGATCGCTGCCGGACAGTCGGCGTCGACCGGAGCAGGACAGTCCGTCAAGTAGTCGGGTCGAGCCGGCGGCGCGCAGCGCCGTCATATGCTCGGAGGCGAGATGACCGCACCCAAGGCTCCGTACAAGATGCTCGGGGGCATCGTGCCGTGCCCCGGCGGCTGGCTCATCGCACCGGCACGGCTGGCCGGCGTCACCGTGGTGGCAGAGGACCCCGAGGTGGTGCGCACCCTCGTCGACGTGCTCGAGTTCAAGCCCAAGTTCGACGCGGCGGCGATCTTCATCCCCATCGGGTTCTATGACGAGCCGGTGGCGCCATTCCGTCCGTGCGATGCCGAGGTGCACGAGTTGCTCGGCTGGCCCCGCCGTATCGCCATCCGGCCGACCCCGTCACGCGCGGCGCTGCACGCACGCACCACCGATGATGCGCTGGCGATCGAGCCGTGGCTCACGCGCGACGACCTCCGTCGGTTCAAGTGGCTGCGCGAGGCCGAACGCGAGTTCCAGCCGTTCCACCAACGCTCGTACTTCGCCGCGCACCCCGACCTGACCTTCGCCCAGCTGAACGGCGACGAACCACTGAAGTCGTCGCCGTACCAGCAGGATGGCATCGTCGAGCGCATGGCCCTCATCCGCGACAAGTTGCCGGGCGTCGAGGAGATCGTCGTGCGCACCCCGCCGGCCGGCGCCGCCCAGGTGCACATGCTCCAGGCGGTCGGTCTGCTGTGGACCGCACGTCGGGCTGCAGGCCGGGCGATGCAGCGGTACCCCGTCGACCCCGAGTGGGACTCGAGCGGGATGCGGATGGAACTCGTCCGCTAGTGGCGGTGCCCGAGGGGCACGTCAGGTCTCGCAGGTTCGCGGGCCGTCAGCCGTCACGTGCACTGCGTCTGATCGGCCACGCGCCACGAGTTCACGGCCAGGTCGCCGGTATCGGGCCTGAACTGCACCACGGCACGCGCCTTGGTGGTGCAGCCGTTCAGTGTCGAGGCAGCGACGAGCAGCAGTCGTGTCGAGATCGGGTTCGACTCGATGCCGATGTGGAACGCCGTGGCGTTGGCGGCCTGCGTGTCGAGCAGTGCGACGACGATGCCGCCGAGCAGCTGACCATTCGCAGCGAGTACCACGTTGCCGAGTGATGCGCCCGCCTTCGGCGCCCAGAACAGGCCGTGCATCGCCACGTCGTTGGTGCTGCCGGACTGGGTGACGAGCGCCCAGTCCTGGTAGGTGAGCGTGCTCGCCTTGTAGCCGCTGCCGCTCGTCGGGAGCGTGTACGCGCTGAGGTACGTCTCGCCGACGAGGCGGCGGAAGATCTCGATGCTGGCATTGTTCTTGATCTGGAACTTGCTGTCGCCGCCCAGGTAGAAGGTCGCACCTGACTCCGCCGGGTACTTCAGTGCCTTGTCCGCTGCCTGCGCAGCAGCACATGCCGTGTTGCCGACCTTCTCGGCGTCACCCGCATCGCCGGGGAATCCACCGATCACGTGCTTGCCCTGCACGTCGAAGGTGACGTCCTCGAAGTAGTACGCGCCGGTCTTGAAGTAGTTGTTGGTGCCCAGCGACAGACTCGTGTACTTGCCGGGGCTGAACACGCGACACGACCCGTCAGTGGTGTAGCTCGGGTTCAGCGGGGACGTCGGTGGCGCCGGTACGGTCGGCGGCTCGAAGATCGAGGTCCACGGGTCGGGGATGCACTGCGGCCCGCGCAGGAAGTCGGGGTCGAAGGTGAGGTCGCCACTGTCGAGCTCGGGGATCGGCACCTCGACGCTGCAGTCGTTGGACGAGTACCACAGGTCACCGTCCTTGATCTTGAGGAGCGCGAACAGTGACATGCGGGTCGGGTCGGTCACGTACACCGGGCCGCTGAACGTCTTCACGAAGTTGTCGCTCTGGCCGGTGCCGCGTGTGTAGAAGATCGGTGACGACGCAGGCACGCCCTGGCCCGTGACCACCACACCCCACCCCTGGATGTCCGAGATCGGCGTGCCGACGCTCTGGCACGTCACGGTGGTGGTCGCGCCGTTGATCAGTGGTGGGAACACCGTCACGACACCGCGACGGCCGGCCGCTGTGGTGCACAGCGTCTGGAAGTTGCGCAACCGCTCGATGCCGAAACGCAGGCCGCCGTCTGCGGCCGCGAGGCGATCAGCACGGCCCTCGATGACGTTCGAGTAGCGCAGGTCGCTCGTGACGTACGTGGCGACGCCGAGCGTCACCACCGACACCAGCACGGTGCCGACGAACACCATCGGCAGGATCATGCCGTCGTCACGACGGGTGCGGCGGGCGGTGAACCACCCACGACGGCGCGAGCCGGTGGTGGGCTCGGTGTGGGACTCGCTGGAGCGACGGTGACGGGGGATCATCTCGCTCACCTCCTATCGGATCTGGACCGTGAGCGTGGCGAACGGCCCGCCCAGTGGCGTGTAGAGGCTGATGGTGCGGCTGCCGTCGGCCCACATCTCGGACGATCCCTGGTCGTAGCCGGGGAACGTCACGGTGAACGTGATGCCGTCGGTGGTGGTGAAGTTGCGGAACAGCTCGGAGTTGGGCGCGCCGGTCGAGGGTCGTGCCTCGAGACCAGCACAGCGGCCGTTGGTGGTGACCGTGACGGTGAGCGCGGTCTGCAGCACCCCGACGTTGGTCGACGACCTGCCGTTGCCGTTGGGGCTGGTGTTGAACACCGACGCCGGCAGCGAGCTGGTGAGGATGGCGCACGCGGGCACAGTGGTCGTGGTGGTCTGCACCGTCGTCGTGGTGCCCGCGACCGTCGTCGAGGTCGTACTCGTCGTCGTTCCCGCGACCGTCGTCGAGGTGGCCACCACGAACGGGGCGAGTGTGTGCGCCGGGTTCTTCGGCGCCGAGTCGATGGTCAGCACCTTGCCGTCGAGCGTCGTCACCTCGAACTCGACGAGCGAGACATCGTCATTGTCCTCGCGGGAGATCGTGACCCGGATCGGGGAGTCACCGGCATTCCACCCTGCGGGAAGCGCCGGGAGTGGGGCCGATGCGAGCGCGACCACGGTGTTGCCCAGCGGCTTCGCGCCAGTGCCGCGGCACGTCGTACGAGTGATGAACGACTCGCCCTTCGAGTTCGTCCAGTGCCGGTAGTTGGCGACGAACGTCGTCGTCGCGCTGTAGATCTTCTCTGTCCACTGCAGCAGCAGCAGATTGGTGCCCTGGCTCGTGGTGCACCCGCTCGGTGCCGACGCGGTCGTGGTGAACCCGGTGGGTGGCGTCGAGTCGACGTCCTGCGGCAGCCAGGTGACGAGCCCCTGCAGGGTGCGCGCCACATCGGTGCGCTCCTCGGTCACCGGGTTGGCGCGCAGGGTGATGACGATGGTCGACGCCACCACCGTGGCGATGATGCCGATCAGCGTGAGGGACACCAGAAGCTCGATGAGCGTGAATCCCCGGTCGCCAACTCCGCGCAAGCTCGTGGTCCGGCGGCTGCGATGCATGGGCAGGTCCGACATCGACGTCATCCCTTCACGATCTCGACGGTCTCGACGATCTCGCCGTCCGGGTTGCGCACACGCAGCGTGATGAGCTGCAGGTTGATGCCGAGGTCGTCGTAGCAGGTGCTCTGGTAGGTGGACTGGCCGTCCCAGAACTTGACCGGTGCCACCACCTCGATGTTGGCGGCGGGCCAGCCGGCCGGGTTCGAGGTGCCGCGCACCACAGTCTGGTAGTACGCCCGCACGGTCGACTCGAGGGCCGCCGTGGTGGTCCCGCAGTCCTGGCGCTCGACGCCGTAGAGCACGTCGGTGGCGGTCTGCAGCCAGGCGTGCGCATTGGCGTGGTCGCGGTTGGTGGCCGATGCGTTGATGGCCGTCCGGAGCGTGACCAGTCCGGCAGTTCCGGTGAGGCCGATCAGCACGATGGCGATCACTACTTCGACAAGGCTGAAGCCGGCATCGCGCGAGCGGCCAGCGCCCGCGCAGGAGGAACGTGTGCGCACGCGACGATCATGCCATCGCGGACCTGGCGGCAGGCTCCTCTCCTTCACGCAGAGTCATCGGCGCGAATTGCCCAACGCTTGAGCAGTTGCTGATCGACGCGCCGTCCGAGCGACGTCACCGGCCCGATGGGTGCAGTGTCCAAGAGGGCGGGCGGCGGCGCAG
>JBMSSR010000113.1:0-9316 GCA_049424465.1 Ilumatobacteraceae bacterium | reverse complement strand
CATCATCGCCGTGTCGCGCACGACCCGCAGCGGCGAGATCTCCAGCTTCGGTGGTCTCTTCTCGTACGCCCCGGGTGTGGCAGTCACGATGACGATCTTCCTGGCGTCGCTGGCCGGCATCCCGCCGCTCGGTGGCTGGTACGCGAAGTTCGGTGCGTTCAAGGCCGTCGTCGACGCAGGTGGTGGCTGGGGTTACAGCATCGCCATCATCGGCGCCGTCAACGCCGTCATCGCGACCGCCTACTACATCACCGTGATGCGTGAGATGTGGATGAAGCCTGCACCCGAGGGTCGCTCGTCGCTCATCAAGGTGCCCGCGCCGGTCGTCGCGGCCATGGCGATCTGCTGCACGGCGACGGTGGTGCTCGGCGTGCTGCCGGGCCTCGTCGGTCGTTTCGGTGATCTCACCGATCTCACTGGTGCCTTCAGCCGCTGACCCGGTCGCCGAGCTCGCGGCTCGGCAGACCCAACTCGGGCGTCCGCTCCGGTTCGACGAGTACCTCGATGTCGCCCTGTACGGGTCGAGTGGCTTCTACTCGCTCGAGGGTCGCGCCGGTCGACGCGGCGACTTCCTGACCTCGCCCGAGGTTGGACCGTTGTTCGGCGCAGTCGTGGCGCGTTGGATCGACGCCGAGTTCGATCGCCTCGCCGATGTCGTTGCTCGTGATGACCTGCGGGTGATCGAGGTGGGCGCCGGGCCCGGCACGCTGGCACGTGCGGTGCTGCAGGCGGCACCGCACCTCGGCGGTCGGTACGTCGCGGTCGAGGTCAGCGCCGCACAGCGAGCACACCACCCGGCGGGCGTCAGCTCGGTCGCCGACATGCCCGACGGCGAGTGGACGGGTGTGGTCCTCGCCAATGAACTGCTCGACAACCTGCCGTTCCGCCTCGCGGTGCACGACGGGACGTGGCGCGAGGCAGCCGTGCACGTCGAGCCCAGCGGTGCCGTCGTCGAGGTACTGCTGCCCGCGCCGTCCGAGTGGCACTGGTTGCCGGCCAGTGCGCCACACGGTGCACGCGTGCCGGTGCAGACGCGTGCGCACGACTGGGTCGCCGGCGCGCAGCGTCGCCTTCGTGCAGGAACGGTGCTCGCGATCGACTACTGCACGTCGCGTACGGCGACGCTCGCCACCGTGCCGTGGCGACAGTGGCTGCGCACCTACCGCGGCCACGAGCGTGGCGCGCACTACCTGCGCGACATCGGGCTGCAGGACGTGACCGCGCAGGTGTGCGTCGACCAACTGCCCGAGCCCGATGCGGTGCGGACACAGGCACAGTTCCTGCGGCGGTGGGGGATCGACGAGCTCGTCGACGAGGGACGTGCGGCGTGGGACGCCGCTGCGTCGCGGCCCGACCTGGCTGCGTTGCGGATGCGCAGTCGCATCGCCGAGGCCGAGAGCCTGCTCGACCCCGACGGACTCGGCGGGTTCGAGGTCCTCGAGTGGCGGACGCGCGGAGACGGCAGCACCGTCCACCACGGGGGAATTGCGCTGTATTGACGCAGAGTGGTCAGACGACCACTCACGAAAAGTAGCCGTGTCACTACTGCACGCGTCAGCCTGAATCTTGAGCAATCAATCGTCACGGCGTTGCGAAATAGGGGCTATTCTCACCGCAGTCACAACGACGAGGGAGACGACGATGAACGTGACAGCACGACGACTCATGCTCGGTGGAGCACTCATGGCAGCCAGTGTGGTGACCGGCCTCGGTGTCGGTTCGGGCAGCAGCGGGGCTGCAGGCACCTACTACGCCGGCAACGTCACCACGTGTGCCCAGATCGGCCAGGGCAGCTACCTCGACTCGGGCTTCCTCGGCCAGACCGACGGCTCGTACAGCACGTCGTACATGGACTACACGATCTCCGGTGGCGACACCACCGTCAACATCACCTCACAGGTCTACAACCTGCACATCGTCGCGATCGTGGTGAAGGGTGGCGGCGGCTACTACATCTACAACGCCGCCGAGCCCGACATGGTGTCGCCGCCCAACAGCAAGGGTGTGACCCCGCGCATCAGCCACTGGTTCGTGTGCTACGAGATGCTCCCCGAGACGACCTCGACCACCACCACGTCGACCACCACGACGACGACCGAGGCACCGACCACGACGACCGAGGCACCGACCACGACGACCGAGGCACCGACCACGACGACCGAGTCGCCGACCACGACGACGTTGGGGTCGACCACCACGGCTGCTCCGACGACGACGATCCGTGCAACCACGACGACCGACGCCGGTGTGCTCCCGCCGTTCGACCCGCAGCTGCCCGAGACCGGCTCGAACAGCCGTGCGCTCGTCTCCTTCGCACTGCTGCTCTTCGGTGTCGGTGTGGTCCTGCGGGCACTGGTGCGCCGTCCGGCCTGATCCCTGATCAACTGAACTGAGAAGGCCCCGGCGGTGAACCCGCGGGGGCCTTCTTCGTTGTAGCGTCGTCACGATGTCGAACGACAACGGCCACCATGGCAAGCAGGGGTTGCTCGTCCTCGGTGCGCTCGGCGTCGTCTACGGCGACATCGGCACCAGCCCGCTCTACTCGCTGAAGGAGACCTTCACCGAGGAGAGCCACCGCCTCACCGTCGACCCGATCAACGTCTACGGCGTGTGTTCGCTCGCCTTCTGGTCACTGGTCGTCATCATCTCGGTCAAGTACGTGGCCTTCGTGATGCGCGCCGACAACCGCGGCGAGGGTGGCATCCTGGCCCTCACCAGTCTGGTGATGAAGCGCCACTCGCACGTTGCCAAGGCAGGCATCCTCGTCAGCCTCGGCGTGTTCGGCACGGCACTGCTGTACGGCGACGGCATCATCACGCCTGCCATCTCGGTGCTCAGCGCCGTCGAGGGTCTCGACCGTGTGTCACCGTCGCTCAGCGACTGGGTCGTACCCATCGCGGTGGTGATCCTCATCGGGCTGTTCGTCGTGCAGCGCTGGGGCACCGGCGCCGTCGGCAAGGTGTTCGGACCGATCATGGTGGTCTGGTTCCTGCTCATCGCCGTGCTCGGTGTGCGCCAGATCGTGCACGAGCCCGGCATCTTCCGCTCGGTCTGGCCCGGCTATGCGGTCAACTTCTTCGGCCACGAGTCGCGCAAGGCGTTCCTGTCGCTCGGATCGATCTTCCTCGTCGTGACCGGCGGCGAGGCGCTCTATGCGGACATGGGCCACTTCGGCCGTCGACCGATCATGATCGGCTGGTACGTCCTCGTGCTGCCGTCGTTGCTCCTCAACTACTGGGGGCAGGGGGCACTGCTGCTGCAGCATCCCGACGAGATCGAGTCGGCGTTCTTCGCCATGGCACCACAGTCGATGGCCCTGCCACTCACGCTGCTGGCCACGATGGCGACGATCATCGCGTCGCAGGCACTCATCTCGGGCGTGTTCAGCCTCACCCAGCAGGCCGTGCAGCTCGACTACCTGCCGCGCATCCGTATCGAGCACACGTCGCACGAGCACTCGGGGCAGATCTACGTCCCGCTCGTCAACTGGGCGCTCATGGTCGCCTGCGTCGGGCTGGTGCTCGGGTTCCAGACCTCGAGCCGTCTGGCTGCAGCGTACGGCATCGCGGTCACGATGACGATGGCCATCACGACGCTCATCTTCTACCGCGTGCTCACCGACCGCTGGGGCTGGCCGCGCTGGCGTGCGTTCGTGCTGTGCGTGCCGTTGCTGGTCGTCGAGACGGGCTTCCTCGGCGCCAACGTCGTGAAGATCCCGCACGGCGGCTGGTTCGCACTGACCGTCGGCATCGTGCTGATGGTGCAGATGGCGACGTGGCGCAAGGGCCGCGCCCTCGTGGCCGAGCGCATCCGCCGCGGCGAGCGCTCGCTGTCGACCGTGCTCGGCGAGCACGCCGACGCAAAGCGCGTCAGCGGTACCGGCGTGTTCCTGTTCAAGGACCTCGGCCAGGCGCCGCCGGCACTCATCAACAACCTGGCGCACAACAAGGTGCTGCACCGCACCACCCTCATCGTGTCGGTCGAGACGGGTGACGAGCCGCGCGTCGACCCAGCCGACCGGGCGACCGTGACACGCGTCGAGCCGGGGGTGTTCCAGGTGCTGCTGACGTGGGGCTTCATGGAGGACCCCGACGTGCCGGCAGCACTCGCCGCGCTGCACGTGCGCGGTCTCGACTTCGACCCCGACGACGTCACGTACTTCATCGGTCGCGAGTCCATCGTCGCCGGCAAGGCGCCCGGGATGAACCCTGCACAGGAGCATCTGTTCGTGTGGCTCAACCGCGGCGCCGACAGTGCCGTGCGGTTCTTCAACCTGCCTGATGACAAGGTGTTCGAGGTGGGGTCGCGCGTCGAGATCTGACGCGACGGGTGCGCGCTAACCTCCGCGTCCGGGGGTACACGACATGGCCGATGACCAATCCACGATCCGGGCGTTGCTCGACGAGCAGCGCACCTTTCCGCCGAGCGACGAGTTCCGCCGCCGGGCACTGGTCAGCGACTCGAGCCTGCGTGACGAGGCAGCGCGCGACCGCGAGGGGTTCTGGGCGCGGCAGGCCCGCGAGCTGATCACGTGGCGACAGCCGTGGCACACGGTGTGCGAGTGGGAACTGCCGTACTCGAAGTGGTTCGTCGGTGGCACGCTCAACGTCAGCGAGAACTGCCTCGACCGCCACGTGGCCGCGGGCCGCGGCGACCGTGTCGCGTTCCACTGGGAGGGCGAGCCGGGCGACACCCGCACGATCACCTATGCCGACCTGCTCGCCGAGGTGCAGCAGTTCGCCAACGTGCTGAAGGGGCTGGGTGTCGGTACGGGCGACCGCGTCAACATCTACCTGCCGATGATCCCCGAGGCGGCAGTCGCGATGCTGGCGTGTGCCCGCATCGGCGCCGCGCACAGCGTCGTGTTCGGTGGGTTCAGTGCGCAGAGCCTCACCGACCGCATCAACGACGCCGGGGCCAAGGTGCTCATCACCGCTGACGGCGGGTACCGGCGTGGCGAGGTGTTCCCGCTCAAGCCGGCGGCCGACGAGGCCATCGCGTCGACACCCTCGATCGAGCACGTCGTCGTCGTGCGCCGCGGCGGCAACGACGTGCAGATGCAGGCCGGCCGCGACCACTGGTACCACGAGCTCATGGCCGCTGCCGACCCGGTGTGCCCCGCCGAGCCGATGGACAGCGAGCAGCTGTTGTTCCTGCTGTACACCAGCGGCACCACCGGCAAGCCGAAGGGCATCATGCACACGAGCGGTGGCTACCTCACGCACGTCGCCTACACCCACCGCTATGTCTTCGACCTGCAGGACGACGATGTGTACTGGTGCACCGCCGACGTCGGCTGGATCACCGGGCACAGCTACATCGTCTACGGGCCGCTCGCCAACGGGGCGACCCAGGTGATGTACGAGGGGGTGCCGAACTACCCGGCCAACGATCGCTTCTGGGCGATCGTCGAGAAGTACGGCGTGACGAAGTTCTACGCGGCACCCACGGCGATCCGGACGTTCATGAAGTGGGGCACCGACGAGCCGGCCAAGCACGACCTGTCGTCGCTGCGCGTCATCGGGTCGGTGGGCGAACCCATCAACCCCGAGGCGTGGATGTGGTACCACACGCACATCGGCGGTGGCCGGTGCCCGGTGGTCGACACGTGGTGGCAGACCGAGACCGGCGGCATCATGATCAGCCCGTTGCCCGGCGTGACGACGACCAAGCCCGGCTCCGCCACGTTCCCGCTGCCGGGGGTGGGGGCCGAGGTGGTCGACGAGGCAGGTGCCCCGGTGCTGCACGGCGGCGGGTACCTGACGCTCACCACCCCCTGGCCGGGCATGCTCCGTGGCATCTGGGGCGACCCGGCGCGCTACGCCGACACGTACTGGAGCCGCTACCAGGGCCGTTACTTCGCCGGCGACGGATGCAAGCTCGACGACGACGGCTACCTGTGGCTGCTCGGTCGGGTCGATGACGTCATGAACGTGTCGGGTCACCGCATCAGCACGGCCGAGGTCGAGAGCGCGCTGGTCAGCCATCCAGCAGTTGCCGAGGCCGCAGTCGTGGGCGCCAACGATGCCACCACGGGTCAGGCGATCATCGCCTATGTCACGCTGCGTGGCGGGCAGCAGGCCGACGAGTCCGACCTGCGCAACCACGTCGCCCACGAGATCGGGGCGATCGCCAAGCCGAAGACGATCTACTTCACCCCCGACCTGCCCAAGACCCGCAGCGGCAAGATCATGCGCCGCCTGCTGCGCGACGTGGCTGAGGGCCGAAATCTCGGCGACACGACGACGCTCGCCGACGCCAGTGTGGTCAACGAACTGCAGCGCCGGGCGTCGGAAACGCCGGCCGAGGACTGACGCGGACCGGGTCGGGAGGCATCACCGAATGCTCAAGAAGTCGTTCAGACCGCCGATATTCCTCTCGTGACCACGAACGACAACGACGCAGCGGCACCGGGCGGCGGAGCGCCGTCGCCGCGTCGCCCCGACCCCGTCGGCGAACTCGAGCAGGCTGGCCGCGTGCTCGACGCGCCGCTGCTCGGCGGCGACGTCCCGCCGCTCGCCCCCGTCCCGCAGGTGAAGCCGCTGGTGTGGGAGCACGTCGTGCGTCCGCTCGACGGCACCCCCGCCGGTGGGCTGCCGCGGGTGCCGCCAGCGGCGCCCGCGCCACAGGGTGATCCGCTGCCGGCGAGCCCAGCAGCGGCACCGGCGAACGACCCGAGCCCCGTGGCGCACATGCCGTCGCTGCCGCTCGACATCGTCGCGGCGAGTTCCCTCGCCGCGGGCGGCGTCGCATCGGCCGAGGACCACCTCGACGTCGTCGACGCGCGCACCAAGGACCACGTCACGGCCGAGCTCGACCGGCTCGCGTTCGCTCCCGAGGACCCATCGACGGCTGCCGACGGCGCGACCGTGGCAGCGCCCTCCGGCGCGACCGGCGAGATCCTCATCGTCGAGGCGACGCCCACGACGCCGCTGCCCACCACGACGTCGGGACCGGTGCCTGCCGTGTCCCCGACCGGTGCGCCGTCGTTGCCGCCCTCGAACGTCGATCCCGTCCGGCCGCAGTCAGCGCCGCCACCCGCGCCCGCCGAGTCGTCCCCCGCGACCGCTGCGGTCGGTGCCGCGGCCGTCTCGGCGCGACGCTCGTACGCCGATCTCGTCGGCACCGCCCGTCCGGCCGCGCCGCGTCGCCGCAAGCGCCGGGTGTTCCGCCGGTTGTTCTCGATGGCGCTCGTGCTCGGCCTCATCGGTGGCGGTCTGGTGGCGGCGCGGCACTACCTGATCGACCCGCAGTGGGCCGACGACATCGCCCCGCTCGCCGCCGAGGTGGCCGAGGCGCGGTCGCTCGAGTTCACCGCCACCGTGCCCGTGATCGAGCAGACGCCGACGGTGTACTCGATCATGCTCGCCGACTCGGTGCTCGGCCTGTCCGAGGCCGTCATCGACGACACCGCCGGCGAGTGGCGCGCGATGGGCCTGCTCAACGGCGTCATCGACAGTGCGGCGATCGGTCGCACGGCGATCCCTGACCAACCGGCGTTCTACGACCCGACGACCGCGTCGATCCAGGTGGTCAACGGACTGCCGCCCGAACTGCGCGCCTTCGCGCTGCAGCGGGCGCTCACCATGGCGCTCCTCGACCAGCACTACGCATGGTCGGTCGCGATCTCGGGTCAGTCGGTGGCCGTCTCGACGGGGACGCGCATGCTGTACGAGGCCGATGCGCTCGCCACGGCGCTGTCGCTCGTGACCGAGTCCGAGCGCCAGGCGATCGGCACGGAGATGACCGAGCAGTTCACGCGCCTCGAGGTGCCGTCCTCGCCGTCACCGTACGCGACCACGCTGCTGTCGCGCCTCGGTGTCGCCATGTGGCCGTGGTTCCGCGAACTGCCCGAGGGTGATCGCACCTCGCTCGTCATGGGCGCTCGCCTCGCTGACGCCTCGCTGCTCGATCTCCGTCGCTTCGTGGTCGCCGCCCCGGCTGCCGGTGCCGCACCGGTCACGACCCTCGCCGGTCGGCCGGTGTCGGCGACCGAGCCCGTGCCCGCCGGCACGCGCGGCATGTTGTACTGGTACCACGTGCTCGCGTCGCGGGTCGATCCCGATCTGGCGTGGCGCGCTGCACTGTCGTGGCAGGCCGACGAGCTGACCGCCGAGCGCACGGCCGGCCGGGTCTGCGTCTCGGCCGTCTTCGAGACCGATGTCGCCGGTGGCGAGTTCGCCCGGATGGCGTTCGAGCAGTGGTCGGCGACCTCACCGTCGCCGGCGACGGTGCTGGTCACCGACCGGGCGGTCGATCCGTCGACGGGTGCGCCCACCGGGTTGCAGATCGCAGTCGATGTGTGCGATCCGGGTCCCACCGTCGACTCGAACGACGGCAGGTCGCGACTCGCCCTCGGTGGAGCACCGCTGCGGACCGAGCAGTTCGTGCGCCTCCTCGAGCAGTCGCCAGACCTCACGCGCGAGCAGGCAGCGTGCCTGGTGTACGGCATCGACCCGGTGTCGGTCAGCGACGAGCGCGGTGTGATCGATGGTCTCGACGGCTGGACCGCGATCGAGGCCCACCCGGCCATCGACGCCACGCTGCCGTGCCCCGTCATCGACCCGTCGGTGACACCCACCACCACGGCCCCGTGAGGCGAGAACCCGTCGGTGCCCCACCCGCACGCGGGAACGGCGGGGCGACGGGGGTCAGTCGCGGAAGTTCTCGAACTGCAGCGGGATGCCGAGGTCGGCGTCCTTCAGCAGTGAGATCACGGCCTGCAGGTCGTCGCGCTTCTTGCCGGTGACCCGCACCGTGTCGCCCTGGGTCTGGCTGCTGACACCCTTGGGTCCCTTGTCCTTGATGAGGCGGTTGATCTCGCGGGCCTTGTCGCTGCTGATGCCCACCTTGATCGTGACCACCTGGCGCACCGTGTTCTGGGTGGCTTCCTCGACGGTCCCGTACTCGAGGCCGCGCAGCGAGACGCCGCGCTTGACGAGACGCTCCTCGAGGACCAGTCGCAGCGCCTTCAGGCGGTCCTCGCTCACCGTGCGCAGCGTGAGGGCGAGTTCCTTCTGCTCGATCGACGAGTCGGTGTTCTTGAAGTCGAAGCGGGTGCCGATCTCCCGCTGGGCCTGGTCGACCGCGTTGCGGACTTCCTGACGGTCGACCTCGGAGACGACATCGAAACTGGGCATGCCGCAAGGCTAACGAAGCGGGTAACCTCTGCGGCGCTGATGGGTCGGTGCCCGAGTGGCCAAAGGGAGTTGACTGTAAATCAACCGGCGTCGTCCTTCGGAGGTTCGAATCCTTCCCGGCCCACCATCGCTCGACATCGCCAGGCCCGTCAGGGTCTGGCGATCGTCGCGTCTGG
>JBMSSR010000112.1:0-9400 GCA_049424465.1 Ilumatobacteraceae bacterium | reverse complement strand
CGGCGTACTGATTGGCCGCCTGTACCAGAATGCCGAGCACGACGAACAGGACGACCACTGCCGCCCACGGGCGGCGCCGACGGGTGCCGACCGCAGTGGGCACGACCTCGCGCGGTGTCAGGTCCACGGCCGGTCCTCTGCGGGCACCTGCGCGGCCGAGCGGCGTGCACGAGCGAACAGCCGCCAGACGTACACACCGATGCCGCCCAGCACGATGGCGTAACTGCCGACCACGTGCCCGGCGTTGTCGATGCCACCGATCGAGGCCCCCACGAGCGAGACGGCAGTCATGACGCGCCCTCGCGGCGTCGCTCGGCGAGCGCCGCGTCGAGGCCGCGCTCGGCGACCATGTCGTCCATGGCGAGCACCCGCTGTCGATGCAGCACCAGCCACACGTACAGCAGCGTGAAGGTGACGATGCCGAGGAACAGCGTGAACAGCATCAGGTTCTCGAGTTCGTTGTTGCGCACGCTCTGGCCCTGGTGCAGAGGCCGCCACCACATCACGCTGAAGTGCACGAGCGGCACCTCCAGCACCGACAGCAGTGCGAGCACCGACGATCGACGCGCCCGTTGGTGGTGCGTGCCACCGAGATCGCGCACGGCGAGGTAGCCGATGAACGTGACGAACAGGAATGCCGTGGTGGTGAGGCGCGAGTCCCACGTCCAGTAGGTACCCCAGGTGATACGTCCCCACAGGCTGCCCGTCACCAGCGTGACGCCCATGAACAGCACACCGACCTCGGCGCTCGCCCCGGCGATGCGGTCCCACGTCAGGCTGCGCGTCCGCGGATACAGATAGGCGCCGCTCGCCACACCCGTGACGATGAACGCCAGGTAGGCGAGCCAGGCCGACGGCACGTGGATGTACATGTTGCGCACGGCGTCGCCCTGCACCTTGTCGTCGGGTGACGCGATGAGGCCGAGGACGACGAGCGCAACGAGACCCGTTGCGACGGCGACACCGAGCGCCCGCGTGAACGGGGTGGAGGTCGGCCGACGGGTCGCCGCGGTGCGGCGGGCCGACTGCGAGGGGGCGGGGGTGGTGGCAGTCATGTTCGGTTCATTCGTCGATCAGCGAGCCGAAGGCGAGCGAGCCACCGACACCGAATGCCACGGCGAACAGCGCGAGCAGGCCGATCCCGGCCCAACCCTCGCCCGGGGTGGCACCGCGGGTGCCGAGAGCCGACTCGGTCGCCCGAGTTGCACCGATGAGGACGGGTGCCACCACCGGGAGCAGGAGGAGCGGCAGCAGCGTGTCGCGCCCTCTGGCCCCGGAGGCGAGACCGCCATAGAGCGTACCCACGCACGCCAGACCGGTGGTAGCGGAGCACGCAGTCGTGACCAAGAGCACGATGCCCCCGGCACGCAGGTCGGTGCGGTAGAAGACCACGGCCGCCAGCAGCAGCGCCACCTCGAGCACGATGAGCTGGACGAAGAGTGCGAGCGCCTTGCCGACGAACAACCCGCTGGGCCGCACGCCGGCCACGCGAAGGGCGTCGAGCGCGCCGTCCGCCGATTCGAGGGCGAAGGACCGCTGCACCACCACCATCAGCGCGAACAGCGCCGCGAGCCACACCAGCCCCGGGGCCACCCGCTCGAGCACCGACTCGCTGTCCAGCGCGAACGCGAACGTGATCATCACCAGCACGGCGAAGGGCACGACCTGGTTGACGATCACCCGACTGCGCCACTCGATGCGCAGGTCCTTGGCCGCCACCAGTCTCGCCACGCGCCAGACCTCCGCAGCGCGTGGTGCGACACCACCGTGCGCGCTCACGCTGCACGCACCTGACCGCCCACCACGGTGACGACACGCGATGCCAACGAGCCGGCCCGCTCGTGCTCGTGGCTGGCCACGATGACGGTCGCGCCCGACGCTGCCGCCTCGCGAAGCGTTGCATCGAGCTCGTCGCGACCTTCGGCATCGAGGCCGGCGTGCGGCTCGTCCAGCAACCACACCTATGCCCGGCGGCCCACCCGGCACGCCAGCGCGGTGCGGCGGCGTTGGCCGGCGCTGAGGCGACCGACCGGCACCCCGGCGAGCCGCTCGGCAAGGCCGAGCCGTCGCATCGCCGCACCCACCTCGTCGGCCGTCGCGCCCACGGTGGCACCCCAGAACGCAACGTTGTCGGCGACGGTGAGGTCGTGATACAGGCCGTTGGCGTGGCCCAGCAGGCCCACCCTGGATCGCACGGCCCAGCGGTCGACGACCAGGTCGACGCCAGCGACCTGTGCGTCGCCCCGCTCGACCGGCAGCAACCCGGCGCACACCCGCAGCAACGAGGTCTTGCCCGCACCGTTCGGCCCGCTGAGCAGCACGATCTCTCCCTGCCGGACCTCGAGCGACGCCCCGGCCAGCACGGGAAACCCACCGACGACTGCCACCACGTCGACGAGACGGATGACTGGTTCCACGGACCTCCACGCTAGTTGCCGTGCCATCCGGCGACACCGTGCGTGACCCGGCCTCCGATAGCGTCGCCGAGCGTGAACGACGACCTCGGTCGCCCCGACGACGCCGACCCCTCCGAGCCCGTTGCCGACGGCACTGCGGACCCGGTCGACGACCCGACCGGCGCTGGTGCCGAGTCGCCTGACGAGCCGGAGACCGACACCGGCGAGGACGCCGCACCCGAGGCCGAGGCGAGCGACCCCGGTCGCGCCCCGTCTCCCGTCACCACCATCGTCATCGACACGTCGCCCCGCTCCGCCGCCCACGACGCGGCGGACGAAACCGACGACGTCGACCTCGACGTCGAGTCGCTCGACGAGCTCGAATGGCCCGACATCGCGTCGATGCCCAGCGTGCGCCGCCGTCTGCCCTACTTCGAGCGCGCCCAACCCCCGCACGACTGGCGCTGGGTGGTCGGCGGTATCGGTCGGACGCTCATCACCCTCGGCCTGCTGTTGTTCGGCCTCGTCGCGTTCGAGCTGTGGGGCACCGGTATCGGCACCGCCCAGGCACAGGCCGAGCTCGAGCGCGAGCTGGACGAGATCCTCGCCAGCGTCTCCACCGTTGTCACCACGACCACCACGACCACTGTCCCGTCGTCGGTCGACAGCAGCGTGCCTGTCGAGCCGACCGAATCGACCGAATCGACGATCCCGCAGTTGCCGCCGGCCCCGATCGCGCCGAACGTGCCCAGCGGCACGCCGCTCGGCAAGATCCAGATCCCCTCGATCGACGTCGACTGGACGTTCGTGCAGGGTGTGAAGGCGGCCGACCTCAAGCTGGGTCCGGGCCACTTCCGCGAGACCGTCCTGCCCGGCCAGCTCGGCAACGCCGCCATCGCCGGCCACCGCACGACGCACGGCCAGCCGTTCTTCGACCTCGACAAGCTCGAGACCGGTGACGAGATCGTCACCGTCACGGCGCTCGGCCGCCACGTGTGGGAGGTCACCGAGTCGCTCGTGGTGTCGCCGTCCGACTACAACGCGGTCGTCCCGACCCGCGACCGCAACAAGCCGACCCTGACGCTCGTCACCTGCACCCCGGCGTACTCGGCGAGCGCCCGCCTCGTCATCCGCGCTCAGCTCCGCAGCGACGAATCCGACCAGATCTACGCAGCCCCCGACGTGCTGCCCAAGCCCGAGGTGTACCAGGACGGCGACGGCGTCACCGAGATCGACGTCACGCAGGGCAGCGTGCCCGGTGTCGTGCTCCCGGGCAGCGACGAACTGGGGCAGCGCAGTGATGCCTTCTCGGCAGGCTGGTTCGACGACACCGCAGCGATCCCGCACGTCGTCGGATGGGGCGTCACGGCGTTGGCGGTGGCGCTCGGCGCATGGCTCTTCGGCCGTTCGATGCGTCGCCTGTGGGTCGTGTTCGCCAGCGGCGCGGTACCCCTGGTGCTGACCCTGTACTTCTTCTACGAGAACGTCGTCCGGCTGCTGCCGCCGGGTCTGTGATGCCGACGCCGACGAACCACACCGACGACCCGGTGCGACAGCGCCGCGCCGTCGTCGCCCGGTACACCCTGCTCGCCAACCGCGTGGGGTATCTGTTCCTCGCCCTCGCCGTGGCGACGTTCGTCATCGGTTTCGCCGTGTCGTTCAACGGTGCGGTGTCGGGCATCGTGATCGGTTCGCTGGTCATCGGTTCGGTGCTGCTCGCACCGTCGATCGTGCTCGGCTACGCCGTCAAGGCCGCCGAGCGCGACGACCGCGAACGCGGACTCTGACCGACGCCGTCACCGCCGTGGTCGGGCACGGCAGAAATACGGTTACCCTCGGGTAACCGTATGAACGTGCGACTCACCGCCTCGGCCCGACGCGAGCAGATCCTCGACGTCGCGGTGCGCGTGTTCGCGCAGCACGGCTTCCACTCGACGTCGATGAACGACGTGGCCGAGGCTGTCGGGGTCACCAAGCCCGTGCTGTACCAGCACTTCGACAGCAAGCAGCAGCTCTACCAGGCGCTGCTCGAGGAGGCCGGCACCAGGCTGCGGGCCGCGATCGCCGCCGCCGTCGACGGTGCCACCAGCGGCAAGCAGCAGACCGAGCGCGGGTTCCGCGCGTACTTCCGCTGGGTGGCCGACGACCACGATGCGTTCCTGCTGCTCTTCGGTTCGCGCGCGAACCGTGACGAGGAGTCGACCACCACGATCCGGCGCATCACCGCCGAGACCGCCACTGCGATCGCGCCGCTCATCGCGGCCGACATCGACCCCGAGCACCAGCGAACCCTCGCGCAGGGCCTCGTCGGCCTCGCCGAGGGCGTGAGCCGGCACCTCGTCGAGCAGGGCACGCGGTTCGACCCCGACCTGCTCGGCCAGCAGATCGCCGACCTGGCGTGGGCCGGACTGCGCGTCGTCCACCGCAACCCCTGACGACCTGTGCGGTGGGCCGCGCCGGGTCGCGTCAGCTCCGGCGAACCCAGCCGCGATAGCCCTCCTCGAACCCTGCGGCGCGCAGGTGGGCCGCCCACCCGCCGTTCGGGGCGACCGACGCGCCGTCGACCTTGCGCACCTCGACCGCGCGCAGTCGGCCGTCCTTGACGAGCGCCGCGAGCGCCTCCGCCCACCGCCCGTCCGCCGCCGCGCCGTCGAAGGTGACGAGGTGGTGTGAACTGTGGTCGAACCACACCAGCGGTGTGCCGTCGCACAGCAGCACGAGCGCGTTCGCGGATCGGGTCGGGCGGCCCGCTGACGCAGGCCACTCGAGCGACGCACCGTACGGCTGTGCAGGGTCGGTCGCCGCGAGCACCACCACCGGGCCCACCTCGTCGTGGTCGCGGCGCCCGGTCGACGCGCCGGAGCGCACACGGTCGACCGCCCCGGGGAGCGCGAACTGTGCGGCACCGAGGCCGGCCACGAAGTAGCCGCGCCGGCACTGCCCGCGCTCCTCGAGCACCTTCAGCACGCCGTACACCGACGAGTACCCACCACGGACGCCCTCTGCCGCCACCGACTCGCGCGTGACCACGCCGTGCCGGTCGAGCAGCACGAGCGCGAGCGCATGTGCGGTCGCCGTCGCTGCCGTCGCAGTCGCCGGCAGCAGGTGGGCGACCAGGCTCCACCGACCCGCGGCGGCTGGAGGGCCGATGCGGGTGAGCCGTCCGGGTCGCGGTCGCTGACGCTGGGCCGACGCCTTCGGAGCGCGCACTCCGCCAGCGAGGTACGACCGCAGCGGCGCGAGCGAGTCGTTCGTCACCTCGCCCGCCCACACGAGGTCCCACAGCGCGGTGAGCACCTCGGCATCGGACGCGTCAGGGACTGCGCCGCGCAGCGGCAACCAGAACGACGCACCGCGCTCGGCGAGATGGCGTCGCAACGCGTCGTGCAGCGGGCCGGCCGGCGGCTCGGGACGCTCCCACGCATCGAGCAGCACCGGCAGTTGGTCGGCGAAGAACAACCGGACGCGACCGTCCGATGCGCCGAGCGCACCGGCACCCACCCACACCAGGTCGCCCGACGTACACAACGAATCGAGGTCGACCGGGCGGAGTCCGCGCACGCGCGCCGGCAGTACGTCGCGCTCGAGCGAGCTCGCGACCAGGGCGGCACCCTGCAGCTGGCCGACCGTCTCGACGAGGTGATCGAGCCCGCGCCTGTCGGACCCGACGTTGCCCCACTCGGCGACGAATCGCGCGAAGACGGCCGGCTCGACCGGCTCGATCTCCCTGCGCAGCGCCGCCAGCGAGCGGCGCCGGAGCTGACGGAGCACGTCGGTGTCCACCCACTCGCCACCACTGCCACCGGGGCGGAACTCGCCGCGGGCCACACGGTCCCCGGCCTCGAGCGCCTGCAGCGCGCCGACCACACGTTCGAGGGTCGTGCCGAATCGCCGTGCTGCGTCGGACGCGGTGAACGGGCCGTGGGTGCGCGCGTAGCGGGCGACCAGCGACTCGAGCGGGTGCGGTGTCGGCTCGGTGAACTCGCGCGGCAGCCCGAGCGGTACGGCGCAGCCCAACGCGTCGCGGTACCGGGCCGCATCGTCGGCCGCGATCCATCGTGTCTCACCCGCGACCGCGACGGTGTACGCACGCCGGTCGCGCTCGAGCGTGGCGAGCCATCCGTCGACATCCGCGCCGTCCACCTCGACGCGCAACGCGATCTCGTCCCGCGACAGGTCGCCCAACCGCCGCAGCACGTCGTGCAGTTCGTCGGCGTCGCGCGCGCGACGACCGTCCGACAGCAGTTGCAGCTCGAGCTCGACGTCGGCCAGCGCACCGGGGTCGAGGACATCACGCAGTTCCTCTGCACCGAGCAGGTCGCGCAGCAGTTCTCGATCGAGTGCCAGCGCGGCGGCCCGACGCTCGGCGAGCGGTGCATCGCCCTCGTACATGTAGGCGGCGATCCAGTTGAACAGGAGGCTCTGCGAGAACGGCGATGCGCGCGGCGTGTCGACCGAGACCACCCGGACGGTGCGGTCACGGATCTGTGTCAGCACCTCGCGCAGACCCGGCAGGTCGAAGACGTCGTTCATGCACTCGCGACCCGCCTCGAGCAGCATCGGGAACGTCGGGTACTTCGCTGCCACCGACAACAGGTCGTGCGCCCGCTGACGCTGCTGCCACAGTGGGGTGCGCTGGTCGGGACGGCGCCGCGGCAGCAGCAGGGCCCGTGCCGCGCACTCGCGGAACCGTGCTGCGAACAACGACGTCTGCGGCAGGCACTGCACGAGCAACTCGTCGATCTCGGCAGGGTCGACCATGAGATCGTCGATCGGGAGGTCGTCGATCGCCTCGGGCAGCCGCACGACGATGCCGTCGTCGGTCCACATCACCTCGACCGAGGTGTCGAAGCGCTCGCCGAGCCGTCGCTGCACCGCGATCGCCCACGGCGCGTGGACCCGTGTGCCGAAGGTGCTGAGGATGCACACCCGCCAGTCACCGATCTCGTCACGGAACCGCTCGACCACCACCGTGCGGTCGTCGGGCAACGCACCGGTCGCCTGAACCTGGTCGTCGAGGTACCGCACCACGTTCGACGCCGCCAGGGCGTCGAGCGAGCAGTCGTCCATCAGCTGGCGCATCACCCCGTCGGGCTGCTCGATCGCCATCGCCCGCGTCGTCCGCACGAACTCGCCGAGCGCGCGGCCGAGCTCGAGCGGCCGTCCGGGCCGGTCACCGTGCCAGAACGGCATCTTGCCGGGCTGCCCCGGGGCCGGTGTGACGACGACGCGGTCGAACGTGATGTCCTCGATGCGCCACGTGCTGGCGCCGAGCAGGAACGTCTCGCCCGGTCGGCTCTCGTAGACCATCTCCTCGTCGAGCTCGCCGACGCGGGTGCCGTCGGGGAGGAACACGCCGAACAGGCCACGATCGGGGATGGTGCCGCCGCTCACGACCGCCAATCGCTTCGCACCGTCACGTGCGCGCAGCGTGCCCGCCACGCGGTCCCACACGAGCCGAGGCCGCAGCTCGTTGAACTCGTCGCTCGGGTAGCGCCCCGCGAGCAGGTCGAGCACGTTGCGCAGCAGGTCGTCGCTCAGTTCGTGGAAGCACGCCGTCCTGCGCACCATCGAGGCGAGGTCGTCGACGGTGCAGTCCGGGTGTGCGCTCACGTGTGCCACGATCTGCTGGGCGAGCACGTCGAGCGGGTTGCGGAGGAATCGAGTCGTCTCGACCAATCCGTCGCGCATGCGCCGGGCCACGACCGCTGCCTCGAGCAGGTCGCCGCGGTGCTTCGGGTACACCGTGCCACGGCTCGGCTCGCCCACGCTGTGGCCGGCACGCCCGATCCGCTGCAGGCCCCTCGAGACGGCGCCCGGTGACTCGACCTGCACGACGAGGTCGACCGCGCCCATGTCGATGCCCAGCTCGAGGCTGCTCGTGGCGACGATCGCGCGCAATTCGCCACGCTTGAGCTCGTCCTCGATCGCGATGCGCTGCTCGCGGGCGAGCGACCCGTGGTGCGCCTTGACGAGGTCGCGCGGCAGGCCGTCGTCGCCCACCAACCCCTCGTCCTCGGCGAGCTGGTTGAGCCGGGCGGCAAGTCGCTCGGCCTGTCGGCGCGCGTTGCAGAAGATGATCGTGCTGCGGTGCTGCAGCACCTGGGCGAGGATGCGTGGGTAGATGCTCGGCCAGATACTGCTGCGCTGCGGGTCGAGCGCCGACGTCGCCGGCCCGCTGCGCAGCGTCGGCGGGAGCAACTGGCCGAGGGTGCTCATGTCGTCGACCGGCACCACGACCTCGAGCTCCATCGGCTTGCGGATGCCGGCATCGACGATCGTCACGCGACGCCGCGAGCCGTCGCGCTCGTGGCCACCGAGGAAGTGTGCGATCTCCTCGAGCGGGCGCTGCGTCGCGCTGAGCCCGATCCGCTGCGGCGGGCGGGCGGTGATCTCCTCGAGACGCTCGAGGCTGAGCATCAGGTGTGCACCGCGCTTGGTACCGGCCATCGCATGGATCTCGTCGATGATGACGGTCTCGACGTTGACGAGTGTCCGGTGTGCCTCGCTCGTGAGCATCAGGTACAGGCTCTCGGGCGTCGTGATGAGCAGGTCGGGTGGCCGCCGGATGAGCGCCTGACGCTCGCGACCCGGCGTGTCGCCGGTGCGCATCGCGACCGTCGGCGCGACGAACGGCACCCCCTCGCGCTCGGCAGCGAGGCCGATGCCGACGAGCGGGGCGCGCAGGTTCTTCTCGACGTCGAACGCCAGCGCGCGCAGTGGCGAGAGGTACAGCACGCGCGTCCGGGCGGCCGGATCGACGACCGGTTGCCCCTCACCCGGGGGCGTCACCAGTCGGTCGATGCTGCTGAGGAAGGCCGTCAGCGTCTTGCCGCTGCCGGTGGGCGCACCCACCCGGGCGGGCCCACCCGACGAGATACCGCGCCAGCCCCCGCCCTGCGGCGGCGTGGGCGCGGGAAACGAGGCGGCGAACCACGACCGGACTGCCGGCGAGAAGCCCTCGAGCACGGGATGCGGCGCCACAGCGGGAGGCTAGTGGCCGA
>JBMSSR010000111.1:0-9436 GCA_049424465.1 Ilumatobacteraceae bacterium | reverse complement strand
TTCGGATGTAGTGCATCCGCATCTTCCCGGAGATGTGCGCCAACACCTTGTGGCCATTCTCGAGCTCGACCCGGAAGTTCGCGTTCGGGAGCGCTTCGAGAATGGTGCCTTCCAGCACGATGGCGTCGTCTTTCGGCTTGGGCAGAGGGGCCTCCTCGATCGATGAAACTGCAGACCCGCCGAGAGAAAGGATGCCGGGGCACGCCAAGGCTCGCGAGGGCCGAGGAGCGATGCTACCGCCCCCCGGTGCCAACGCCAAGTCCCAGATTGTGGCGCGACGCGGCCGGCGGCGGACCCGCCGGGAGACCCGGCCACGACCGCCGGGGCATCGTCCCGGTGCCCGGCCGACGGGATGCCCGACGGCCGTTGCGGTGTTTCTAGCACGGAGCGGTCTACCATTCCGGGGAACGTGAAATGGGTCCCGTGAGGCCCATACGTGGAAGGGACTCGACGTGCCGAACCCCGATCCTGCCGGGCGCACCGTGCTGAGCGGCGACGACATCCGCCGTGCGCTCACCCGCATCGCCCACGAGATTGTCGAGCGGAACCACGGCCTCGAGGGGGTCGTCATCGTCGGGTTGCAGCGGGGCGGGGTGTGGGTCGCCGAGGCGCTGGCCGCCGTCCTGCACGGCATCGACCCGGCGCACCCGGTCCCCGTCGGGACGCTCGACGTGTCCTTCCACCGCGACGACGTCGGCCTGCGGCCCATCGTGCCCGGCCGGGTCACCGACATCCCGATGTCCCTCGACGGCACCACGGTGGTGCTCACCGACGACGTGTTGTTCACCGGTCGCACGGTCCGGGCCGCCCTCGAGGCGCTCAACGAGTACGGCCGGCCCCGGGCGGTGCAGTTGGCGGTGGTGGTCGACCGCGGCCACCGCGAACTGCCCATCCGACCCGACTTCGTGGGCAAGAACCTGCCCACCAGCCGCGACGAACAGGTCCTGGCCACGGCCGACGGGGTGGTGATCCGGTGAAGCACCTGCTGTCCATCGAGGACCTCGACGCCGACCGCATCCACCAGCTGCTCGAGCTGACCGACCACATGGTCGAGATCGGCCAGCGCCCGATCCCCAAGGTGCCCGCCCTGCGCGGCCGCAACGTCGTGAGCCTGTTCTTCGAGGACTCCACCCGCACCCGCACCAGCTTCGACACCGCCGCGAAGCGGCTCAGCGCCGACACCATGAACTTCGCCGTGTCGAGCAGCAGCGTGAACAAGGGCGAGAGCCTGCGCGACACGGTCGAGACCATCGCGGCCATGGGGGTCGACGCATTCGTGGTGCGCCACAAGAGCAGCGGCGCCCCGGCGATGATCACCAACTGGACGACCGCCAGCGTGGTGAATGCCGGCGACGGCTGGCACCAGCACCCGACGCAGGCCCTGCTCGACTGCTACACGATCCGCACCGGTCTCGACCGCCGTGACGGCTTCGACGGCGTGCACGTCGCGATCGTCGGCGACATCCGCCACAGCCGTGTCGCCCGCAGCGACGTCCAGGCCTTCACGATGCTCGGCGCGCGCGTCACGCTGGTGGCCCCGCCCACGCTGCTGCCGCCCTCGCTCGACGGCTGGCCGGTCGAGGTGAGCCACGACCTCGACGCCGTGCTCCCCCACCTCGACGTGCTGTACATGCTGCGCGTCCAGCGCGAACGCATGGACGATGCGCTGCTGCCGTCGATGACCGAGTACTCGAACCGCTTCGGGCTCACTGCGCCACGCGCCGCTCGCCTCGCGCCGCACGCACTGGTCATGCACCCGGGGCCGATGAACCGCGGCATCGAGATGGTGGTCGACCCGGGCGAACTGCCGGGGAACCGCATTCTCGACCAGGTGGCCAACGGTGTCGCCGTGCGCATGGCGGTGCTGTTCACGCTGCTCGGATCGGGCGGCGACCAGGGACTGAGAGGGGAACTGTGATGGGCCGAGTGCTCCTGAAGGGCGGCACGGTGGTCGACCAGCGCGGCGAGCGCCGCGCCGACGTCGCCGTGGCCGACGGCCGCATCGTCGAGGTCGCGCCCGACCTCGTGGCCGGACCCGACGACCGGGTGCTCGACGCCACCGGCTGCTTCGTCAGCCCCGGCTTCGTCGACCTGCACGTCCACCTGCGCGAGCCGGGCAAGGAGGAGGCCGAGACCATCGAGACCGGCAGCCGCGCCGCAGCCCTCGGCGGCTTCACCGCTGTCGTCGCAATGCCCAACACCGACCCGGCACAGGACTCGGTGGCGGTCGTCGAGTTCGTCCGCCTGCAGGGCCAGCGCGCCGGCCTGTGCGAGGTCCTGCCCTCCGGGTGCATCACGATCGGCCGGGCCGGCGAGCGGCTCGCCCCCTTCGGCGAGCTCGCCGACGCGGGCGTGCACCTGTTCACCGACGACGGCAACGGTGTGCAGGACCCGCTACTGATGCGCCGCGCGCTCGAGTACGCCGGCCCGCTCGGCATCGTGCTCGCCCAGCACTGCGAGGTCGCCGCACTGACCAAGGGCGCCGTCATGCACGAGGGCTCGTGCTGCAGCCGACTCGGCCTGCCGGGGTGGCCGGCGCTCGCCGAGGAGCTGATGGTGCACCGCGACATCGAGCTCGTACGGCTGACCGGCACACCGATGCACTTCCTGCACCTCAGCACCGCGACGAGCGTCGAGCTCGTGCGTCGAGCCAAGGCCGACGGGCTGCCGGTCACCGCCGAGGCGGCACCGCACCACTTCACCCTCACCGACGAGATGCTCGAGGGCTATGACCCGATGTTCAAGGTGAACCCGCCGCTGCGCACGCGCGCCGACATCGATGCGATCAAGGCGGGCCTCGCCGACGGCACCATCGATGCGATCGCGACCGACCATGCGCCGCACGCGCCGCACACCAAGGAGATGCCGCTCGACCAGGCGCCCCCGGGCATGCTCGGCCTCGAGACGGCGCTCGCCCTGTCGCTCGGCGAACTGGGCATGCCGGTGCGCGACGTGGTGGCAGCGCTGAGCTGGAAGCCTGCCGCAATCGCTGGCGTCGCCGATCGCCACGGCCGCCCGGTCGAGGTGGGCGAGCCCGCCAACCTCACCGTGTTCGACGCCACCGAGCAGTGGGTCGTCACGGCCACGGACCTCGCCAGCAAGAGCCGCAACACGCCGTACGCGGGTCGCGCCGTCACCGGCAGGGTCCGGCACACCGTGTTCGCTGGTGAGGTCGTCGTCGACAGCGGTCGCGCCACCAGGTAGCAGTTCCCATCGACCTGCCGCCCCGGCCGAACGCAGCGAGGCCGAACGGTCAGCGGCGAGACGACTCGACGGCGTCGATGAGGCGGTGGAACACCTCGTCGGGGGTGGCCGTGCCGTCAACGATCGCGAGGCGTCCCTGACGCTCGTAGTACTCGATCAGCGGCGACGTCTGCTCTTCGTAGAGGTCGAGCCGACGGTTGATCGCATCCGGTGTGTCGTCGTCGCGCCGGATGACATCGCCACCGCACGTGTCACAGATCCAGGGATTGTGTTCCTTGCCGGTCGCGACGTAGTTCATGCCGCAGTCGCGGCAGACGCGCCGCGCCGTCAGGCGCTCGAGCACGAGGTCACGCGGCACATCGAGGTCGAGCACGACGTCGAGCGGTCGCGTGGCGGTGAGGCCGTCGAGCGCCTCGGCCTGCGCGACCGTACGAGGGAAGCCGTCGAGCAGATACCCGCGGCCCATCGCATCGGGTTCGGCCAGTCGGTCGCGCACGATGCCGATCATCACCTCGTCGCTCACCAACCCGCCACGGTCCATGACCTGCTTGGCGAGCACGCCCAGGTCGGTGCCCTCGCGCACCGCGGCGCGCAGGACGTCACCCGTACTGATGTGCGGCACCACGTAGTGGCGCGACAGCCTGACGCACTGGGTTCCCTTGCCCGCGCCTTGGCGCCCGAGCAGGATCAGCCGGGCGCCCGGGATCACTTCAGGAAGCCCTCGTAGTTCCTCAGCATCAGCTGGCTGTCGATCTGTCGCATCAGCTCGAGCGCCACGCCGACGGCGATGAGCACGGTGGTGCCGGCGAACGGGAAGTTGCGCACGCCGAACGCCCACAGCAGCAGGTACGGCAGGATGGCGATGATGGCGACGAACACGGCACCCGGCAGGGTGATGCGGTTGACCGCCTTGGCGAGGTACCGCTCGGTCTGCGGGCCCGGGCGCACACCGGGGATGAAGCCACCCTGACGACGGATCTGGTCGGCCTGGCGGATCGGGTCGAAGGCGATCGAGTTGTAGAAGTAGGCGAACGCAACGATCATGACCGAGAACAGGACGATGTACACCCAGTTCTGGCTGTTGACCAGGTACGTGTCGACGTTGCGCTGGATCCACGCCCGCCAGCCGGTGCCGCTGTTGCCGCCGAGCAGGTTCGAGACGAGCACGGGCAGCAACAGGATGCTGCTCGCGAAGATGATCGGCACCACACCGCTCTGGTTGACCTTGAGCGGGATGTAGGTGCTCTGGCCGCCGTACATGCGCCGGCCGACCACTCGCTTGGCGAACTGCACGGGGATGCGCCGCTGGCCGAGTTCGACGCGCACGACCGCCAACACGATGCCCACGCAGAGCGCCACGAGCAGCGTGAACACGAACCAGCTCTTCTCCTGCCACACCCGGAAGAAGTTGACGGGCAGGTCGCTCACCACGCTGGCGAAGATGACCATGCTCATGCCGTTGCCGATGCCGCGCTGGCTGATCAGCTCGCCGATCCACATCAGCACGGCCGTGCCGCCGACGAGCGTGAGCACGACGAGGTAGCCGCGCGGCCACATGCCGTCGGCGAGCAGCTTGAGGTTCTGCGGGTAGTTCTGCGCTGCGCCGAAGAAGGCGTTGCCGTTGCCGTTGCCGAAGATGAACGTCAGCGCGGTGGCCTGCAGCGTCGAGATGCCGATGGCGAGGTACCGCGTGTACTGCGTGATCTTGCGCTGGCCGACCGCGCCCTCCTGCTGCAGCTTCTCGAGCTTGGGGATCACCACGCCGAGGACCTGCATGATGATGCTCGCCGTGATGTACGGCATGATGCCGAGGGCGAAGATGCTGAAGCTGGCGAACGCGCCGCCGCTGAACAGGTTGAGGAAGCCGAGGGCGCCCTGCGTGTCGGCCGCCGCCTTGAACTGCTTCACCGCATCAGGGTCGATGCCCGGCACGCGGATGGCGACGCCGATGCGGTACAGCAGCACCATCGCCATGAGGAACAGGATCTTGTTGCGCAGATCCTGCACCTTGAAGACGTTCTTCAGGTTGGAGAACACGTGGGGGCTCCCTGGGGAGAGAATCGGTCGGCAGCCCTGCGGGCCGTGGGCCCGACAGTACTGCCGACCGGCTTCAGTCGAATATCAGCGGTTGGCGAACTGGTTGCCCTTGACCGGCGGGCGACCCTGCTTGAACGGCAACGGCAGCAGCGTGACGGTGCCGCCGGCCTTGGTGATGGCCGCCTCGGCGGTCTTCGACACGGCGTGCGCCGTGACGTCGACCTTGCCGGTGAGCTCGCCGCGGCCGAGCACCTTGACGAAGGTGTCCTTGCGCACGAGGCCCTTGGCGACGAGCACCTCGGGGTTGACGGCAGCCTCGCCGGTCGCCGCGATCTGGTCGAGGTTGACCGGGCTGTACTCGACCCGGAACGGGTTGTTGAAGCCCTTCAACTTCGGGACGCGACGCAGCAGGGCGGTCTGACCGCCCTCGAACCCGCGGTTGACCTTGCCGCGGCCGCGCGAGTGCTGACCCTTGGTACCGGCGCCGGCGGTCTTGCCGCCCTTGCCGCCGATACCGCGGCCAACCCGCTTCTTCCGCTTGTTGGAACCCGGGGCCGGGCTCAAATCGTGAACGCGCATGTGCTCAGTCCTCCGTGCTCTCCGACACCTCGATGAGGTGCGGGATGCGGGCGATCATCCCGCGGATCTCGGGACGGTCGGGCAGGGTGTTGGTGTCGCCGATCTTGCGCAGACCCAGGGCGCGGAGCGTGCCGCGGTTCTTGGGCTTGTTGCCGATGGCCGAACGGACCTGCCTCACCGTGATGGTCTTCTCGCCGCTCATCAGTGGGCCTCCCCGGCTGCGATCTGCTTCTTGCGCTCGGTGTACGCCTTGAGCACGCCCTTGGGGACGAACTCGTCGGCCTGCAGGCCGCGGCGGGCCGCCACCTCGTCGGGGCGCTGCAGCGAACGGAGACCGTTGATGGTGGCGCGGGCGACGTTGATGGCATTGGCCGAGCCGAGCGACTTGCACAGGATGTCGTGCACGCCGGCTTCCTCGAGGATGACGCGGGCAGCGCCACCGGCGATCACACCGGTACCGGGGGCGGCGGGCTTCATGAGCACGCGGCCGGCCGAGTTGATGCCGAGGATCGGGTGGGTGATGGTGCTGCCGGCCAGCGGGACGTCGAAGAGGTTCTTCTTGGCCTCTTCGGTGCCCTTCTGGATGGCCAGCGGCACTTCCTTCGCCTTGCCGTAGCCGAGGCCGACGCGACCGTTGCCGTCACCGACCACCACGAGCGCGGTGAACGAGAAGCGGCGACCGCCCTTGACGACCTTGGCGACACGGTTGATGGCGATGACGCGCGACTCGCGAAGACCGCTCGGGTCGGGAGCGCGCTCCTCGTTGCGGTTGCCGTAGTTGGAGGGGGCGGCCATCAGAACTCCAGTCCTGCTTCGCGGGCCGCAGCAGCCACTGCGGCGATACGACCGTGGTAGAGGTACCCACCGCGGTCGAAGACGACTTGGTTGATGCCGGCGGCCTTCGCGCGCTGGGCGACGAGGGCACCGATCTTGGACGCAGCGGCGGTCGACGAGCCGGCGCTCGAGCGGAGCTCGGCCTCGGTCGTGCTGGCGGCCACGATCGTGCGACCTGCGTCGTCGTCGATGACCTGCACCGAGATGTGCTTGTTCGTGCGGTACACGGCGAGGCGCGGGCGCGCCGCCGTGCCGTGGATCTTCTTGCGCACCCGGCGGTGGCGGATGACCCGACCGTTGCGGCGCTGCTGTGCGATGTTGCTCATGTGCGTGGCTCCTCGGTCACTTCTTGCCGGTCTTGCCGGCCTTGCGGAGCACCTTCTCGCCGAGGTACCGCACACCCTTGCCCTTGTAGGGCTCGGGCTTGCGCACGGCGCGGATGTTGGCGGCCACCTGGCCGACCAGCTCCTTGTCGATGCCCTTCACGATGATGCGCGTCTGCACCGGCACCTCGAAGGTGATGCCAGCAGGAGCGTCCATCACCACGGGGTGGCTGAAGCCGAGCGCGAGGCGCAGCTGCGTGGGGCTGAGGGCCTCGGCGCGGTAACCGACGCCGATGATCTCGAGCTCCTTGCTGAACCCGTCGGTGACGCCGACGACCATGTTGCTGACGAGCGTGCGGGTGAGGCCGTGCAGCGCACGGTTCTGACGCTCGTCGTTGGGGCGCTCGACGACGATCGTGCCGTCGTCGTTGCGCACCGTGATGGCGCCGGGGATGACCCGCGACAGCGTGCCCTTGGGACCCTTGACGGTGACGGCGCCGGCCTCGACCGACACGTCGACACCGCCGGGGACGGCGATGGGTGCCTTACCGATACGTGACATGACGAACCTTCTCTCTCACCACACGTAGCAGAGGACTTCGCCGCCGACCTTGCGCTTGCGCGCCTCACGGTCGGTCATGAGCCCATGGCTGGTGGACAGGACGGCAACACCCAGGCCACCGAGCACGCGGGGCACGTCGGCGCTCTTGCGGTAGATCCGCAGGCCGGGGGTCGAGATACGGCGCAGACCACTGATGGTGCGCTTGCGGTCGTGCGAGTACTTCATCGAGATGGTGAGCACCTCACCGGGACCCGCGGTGGCCGGAGCCACCGAGAACCCGCTGATGTAACCCTCCTTCTCGAGGATCGTCGCGAGCGCGACCTTCTGCTTGGAGGCGGGCATGCGAACCTCATCGTGCATCGCCGTGTTGGCGTTGCGGATGCGGGTGAGCATGTCGGCGATGGGATCAGTCAACATCGTGTCTCCTCACCAACTTGCCTTGGTGACACCGGGGATCTCGCCGGCGTGGGCCATCTCGCGAAGGCACACTCGGCACAGACCGAACTTGCGGAACACCGAACGGGCCCTGCCGCAGCGGCGGCAACGGGTGTAGCCGCGCACCTTGAACTTGGGCGTGGCGTTCGACTTGTTGATCAACGACTTCTTTGCCATGTCGGTGCCTCTCCCTTACTTCTTCTTCGCTGCGGACTTGGTGGGGCCGCCCTTGCCACCCCGCACCGGACCACGGCGCTTCTTGGGGGTGACGGCACCCGCATCGGCGCCCCGCTTGAACGGGAAGCCGAAGGCGTCGAGGAGGGCCTTGCCCTGCTCGTTGGTGACCGCAGTCGTGACGATGGTGATGTCCATGCCCCGGGGAGCGTCGATCTTGTCGTACTCGATCTCCGGGAACACGGTCTGCTCGGCGAGGCCGAACGTGTAGTTGCCGCGGCCGTCCCAGCTGTGGGCCGGCAGGCCACGGAAGTCGCGGATACGCGGGATGGCGACCGAGATGAGACGGTCGAGGAACTCCCACATGCGGTCCCCGCGCAGCGTGACCTTGCAGCCGATGGCCTGGTTCTCACGCAGCTTGAAGCCGGCGATGCTGTCCTTGGCCTTGGTGATCACCGGCTTCTGGCCGCTGATCTTGATCAGGTCGGACACGGCACCCTCGAGCAGCGACGGCTGCTGGGTGGCGCGGCCCACGCCCATGTTGATGACGATCTTCTCGACCTTGGGCACCTGCATCGGGTTGGTGAGACCGAGCTGGGCCTTGAGGGCCTCGCGGATCTCTGCCTGGTAGCGCTGCTTGAGGCGCGGTGCGGTAGCGGTGGCGGTGGCCATCAGATCACGTCTCCGGTGCTCTTCGCGATGCGCTGCTTGCTGCCGTCGGCGGCGAGCGTGTAGCCCACGCGGGTGGTCTTGCCCTTGTGCACGAGCATCACGTTGCTCGCGTCGATGGGCATGTCGCGGTCGATGATGCCGCCCTGCTGGGTGGTCGAACGCGCCTTCTGGTGCTTCTTCGCGGTGTTGACACCGGTGACGATGACCTTGTTCGTCGCCGGGAACACCTCGGCGATGACGCCCTCGACGCCCTTGTCCTTGCCCGTGATGACCCGGACGGTGTCACCCTTCTTGAGCTTCATGGTCACAGCACCTCCGGGGCCAGCGACACGATGCGCATGAACTTCTTGTCACGCAGCTCGCGGCCCACTGGGCCGAAGATGCGGGTGCCGCGCGGCGTCAGGTCGTCCTTGATGATGACGGCCGCGTTCTCGTCGAACCGGATGTAGCTGCCGTCGGGACGGCGCTTCTCCTTCTTGGTGCGGACGACGACGCACTTGACGACGTCGCCCTTCTTCACGCCGGCGCCGGGGATGGCGTCCTTGACGGTGGCGACGAAGATGTCACCGATCGAGGCGTAGCGGCGGCGCGTGCCACCGAGCACCTTGATGACGAG
>JBMSSR010000110.1:0-9455 GCA_049424465.1 Ilumatobacteraceae bacterium | reverse complement strand
GATGACCCCGGGCGTGCCACCGTTGGTCGACCCGGTCGCCGGGCGCAGCGACGTGACCACCGGCGAGCCGTAATAGGTGAAGTCGTCGGCCGACGTGGCGGCCGAGGTGCCGCCCGGGGTGATGACGGCGATCTGCACCGTGCCGGGGGCCGCAGCCGCAGGGATGGTGGCGGTGATCGACGTGCGCGACACGACGGTGACGTTCGACGCCTGCGTCAGACCGAACCACACCGTTGCAGGGCTGACGAAGTTGGTGCCGGTGATGGTGATCGTGCCGCCACCGGTCGTGCGTGCCGCGTCGGGCGAGATCGCGGTGATCGTCGGTGTGCCCACCGTGTTGGTGAAGTCGTTGCCGGTGCCGTCGATCGACGACGTGCCACCCGACGCGACCACCGTGACATCGACGGTGCTCGCCGTGTTGGTGAGCGGTGTCACCGCAGTGATCTGCGTCGCGCTGTCCACCATGAAGCTCGCCGCGTTGAGCATGCCGAACCGCACTGCCGTGACACCGATGAAGTCGGTACCGGTGATCGTCACCGTGGTGCCGCCATCCACCGTGCCGCTGCTGGGAGAGAGCAGCGACACGGTGGGAGCGCCCACGTACGTGAAGCGACTTCCGGCTCCGCCCGTCGACGGCGAGGTCGCTCCAGTGGTGACGATCACGTCGACGGTGCCGGCCGCGCCCGCGGGCGAGGTGACCGTGATCGACGTGGCCGTGTTCGCGGTGATCGTGGCGGCGGCACCTCCGAAGGTGACCGAGACCGCCGCATCGAGGTTGGTGCCGGCGATGACGACGGTCGAGCCGCCGGTGACCGGGCCCGATGACGGCGTCACCGACGTGACCACCGGCTGCGGGATGAAGTAGGAGAACGTCGAGCCGTCGGAGGTGGCCGACGTACCGCCCGGCGAGGTCACCGTGACGTCGACCGTCGCCGCGCCCATCCAGGCCGGCGACGTGGCGGTGATCTGCGTGGCGCTGACGACCGTGAAGCTCGTGGCGGCGACACCGCCGAACGACACCGCCGTCACGCCCGTCAGGTCGGTACCGGTGATGGTGACGGTCGTGCCGCCCTTCCAGGTGCCGGTGGCCGGCGACAACGACGTGATCGTCGGGGCGGTGACGTACGTGTACTTGGTGGCCGCCGACGTGCCACTGGTGCCACCCGCCGTGGTGACCGTGACGTCGTACGTACCGGCGAAGCCGGCCGGGATGGTGACCGTCAGCGACGTGGTGCTGGCGACCGACACGTTGGTGCCGGCGGTGCTGCCGAAGCTGACGAAGGTGCCGCCCGACACGAACCCAGTACCGGTGACGGTCAGCGTGCCACCGCCGAGCAGCGGACCCGCCTGCGACGACAACGACGTCACCGTCGGCGCGGCGCGGTAGGTGTACAGGTTGCCGGCCGCAGCGGCCGATGTGCCGGCCACCGTGGTGACCGTGACGTTGATGGCGCCCGCGATGCGGGCCGGCACCGTGACCGTCAGCGAGGTGCCGGACGTGACGCTGACGTTGGTGCCAGCAGTGCCACCGAAGCTGACCGTCGTGCCACCGCCGACGAAGCCGGTACCGGTGAGCGTGATCGTGCTGCCCCCGGCGAGCGGACCCTCCTGCGACGACAGCGCCGTCACCGTCGGCGTGTCGGCGAAGGTGTACGTCGCGTTCGCCGAGGTGGCGGAGGTGCCGCCCGACGTGGTGACCGTGACGTCGACCGTGCCCACGCCGCTGGCCGGGGCGACGACCGTGAGCGAGGTGTTGGACGTGACGTTGACGCTGGTGCCCGCAACGCCGCCGAAACTGACCGTGGCACCCGTGACGAAGCCGGTACCCGTCAGCGTCACCGTCGTGCCGCCTGCCGTGGGACCGAACGTGGGCGCCACGGCCGTCACCGTCGGCACCGGCGCCGTGTAGGTGAAGTCGTCGGCTGCCGTGTCGGCCGTGGTGCCACCTGTGCCGGTCACCGACACGCGCACCGCACCGGCCGTCAGCGTCGACGGTGCCGTGGCCGTGATCTGCGTCGCCGAGTTCACCGTGTACGTGGTCGCGTTCGTCGAGCCGAACTTGACGGCAGACGCGCCAGAGACGCCGACGAAGTTGGAGCCGGTGATGACCACCGACGTACCGCCCAGTACCGAACCCGACGTTGGGTTCAACGACGTGATCGTCGGCGCGCCAACGTAGGTGTAGTCGTCACCTGTGCCGCTCGTCGACGACGCGCCACCTGCAGTGGTGACCTGCACGTTGACCAGGCCGGTACCCGCCGGCGCCACCGCCGAGATCTGGGTGGCCGAGTCCACGCTGTACGACGTGGCATTCACCCCTCCGAACGTGACGGCGCTCGCGCCGGTGAACCCTGTACCGGTGATCGTCACTGAGGTGCCACCAGCAGCGGCGCCCGACGTCGGGGAGAGTGACGTCACCACCGGAAGGGCGATGTAGGTGAACTTCGAGGCGGCAACCCCTGCGCTCGTTCCACCGGTCGTCGTCACCGTGACGTCGACGGTGCCACTGCCTGACGGCGAGACAGCCGTGATCGACGTCGCGGAGACGACGGAGAATGACGTCGCATTGCTGCTGCCGAACTTCACGGCACTCGCTCCCGTGAAGTTCGTTCCAGTGATCGTGACCGACGTGCCACCCGCTGCCACACCTGAGGTTACCGACAGGCCGGTCACCGTTGGCGCCGGCACATAGGTGAACGAGCCAAATGACGTCGATGTCGCGTTGTCATTCTTCACGTACACATTGACGGTGCCGGTGCCGGCCGGCGACGTCGCCGTGATCTGCGTCGTCGAGTTGACTACGGTCGTTGCCGCGGTCGATCCGAAGAGCGCCTGGTACACCGACGCAACACAGCCGCCCGTCGTCAACGTCGAGAAGTTCGTACCGGTGATCGTCACCGAGGTGCCACCCGCCGCCGGGCCTGATGTGGGACTGATCGACGTCACCGTCGGCGTCGTCGAGCACTTAGCCTCAGCGATCGGCACGTCGATGGCCATCGTGACAGGGGCGACCACGAGGAGTGTTGCCACGAGGGACGCGATGCGACGACGCGCAACGGCAAACGTGCCGCTCGAGGTCACCCGGTCTCCCTCCGTGTACATGGCCTGCTTCCTGCTCGAACATCCCGCGTCCGGGACGTTCATCGACAGCACCTACATCGGTTGCCGCCGAGCAAAACTGTAGTTGGAACAGTCCCGCTGGGCGGCATGAAACCTAGGCGCGACGGCGAAATGGGTCATTGGGCCCACATCGCGCGAACTCCCGTGTCGCTGCCGTCACACCACAGGGCCGGACAGCGCCTCGGCCCCGGCCGAACGGCCCCTTCCCGATGCGCGTCGATCACCATCCGTGACCGGGGCGCTACGGAGCGACAGAACCGTCCGCGGGCGCCCCGTCACCGCCGGTTGTCGACGGATCGTCAAGTGACATCGGTGTCGTACTGCGCAGCGTGAGGATCTGCGCCGCGGCGTCGAACGGCCACCCGCCCGGCAGCACCGATGAGGTGTCGGGCAGCGGCAACACGGTGAGCTGGATCTCGCCCCTGCGCACGTAGCCGATCTCCTCGCGAGCCGCTTCCTCGATGCCCTCCGGCGTGTTCAGCGCCGCGACTTCCTCGTTCAGCTTCGCGTTGGCCTGTTCGAGGGCCGCCAATTCGGTCTGCTTGCGCGCGATGTCGTCGCGCTGGCGGTACCAGGCCTTCACCGGCAGGACGAACAGCGCCGCTGCGAACGCGGCGAACAGCGCACCGGCCGCGCCGATGAGGACCCAACGCTTGCGCCGCCCGGTGACGAGTTGCTTCTCGACCGGGATCGCCTTGGTGAGATCGTGCCGCGTGTCGCTGCTGCGCCCCGTCGCGCGCGTCGAGCGACGGGTGCGGATCGACGAACCGGAACGAGTTGAGGCGCCGGGGGCGCGCGACGCGCCACTGCGCTTCGCGCCCCGCGTTGCTCGCTGCCGCGACGCGCCCGTCGAGGCAGGGGCGGTCGAGCCAGATCGACCAGAGGCCGTCGCCGACGCCGTGGACCGCCGCGAACCGCGCCTGCCGTCCGACGTCGTTGCCGCACCGCGGCCACGCGACGACGCAGCACCCTTCGCCCGGCGCGAGGTGGCCGAGGCCTCTGCGGCCGCCCGTGCCGCCGCAGACGGCCGCGGGCGCGGGATGCTCGTGGTGGAGTGACCGCCCGTCGGCATGCGGGTCAGTCTCGCAGGTCAGCGCGGGCTGAGGGCGGCGCGTCCGCGAAAGGCAGCCTGCTCGCCCAGCTGCTGCTCGATGCGCAGCAGCTGGTTGTACTTGGCCACACGGTCGCTGCGCGCCGGGGCGCCGGTCTTGATCTGGCCGCAGTTGGTGGCGACCGCGAGGTCGGCGATGGTGGCGTCCTCGGTCTCGCCGCTGCGGTGGCTCATCACGCTGCTGTACGAGTGGCGGGTGGCCAGCTCGACGGTGTCGAGGGTCTCGCTGAGCGAGCCGATCTGGTTCACCTTGACCAACACCGAGTTGGCGACCGAGCGCTCGATACCCATGCGGAGGCGCGCCACGTTGGTGACGAACAGGTCGTCGCCGACCAGCTGCACCTTGGTACCGACCGCCGACGTCAGCGCCGCCCAGCCGTCCCAGTCGTCCTCGGCCATGCCGTCCTCGATGCTGACGATCGGGTACGTGTCGACGAGGCGCGACCAGTAGGCGACCATCTCGTCGCGGCCCAGCACCTTGCCCTCGCCGGCGAGGTGGTAGGCGCCGTTCTTGAACAGTTCGCTCATCGCCGGGTCCATCGCGATCGCGATGTCGGTGCCGGGCGCGTAACCGGCCTTCTCGATCGCCTCGATGAGGATGCGGATGGCGTCCTCGTTGGTGGCCAGGTCGGGGGCGAAGCCACCCTCGTCGCCCACCGCCGTGCTGAGCCCGCGGTCGTGCAGCACCTTCTTCAGCGCGTGGTAGGTCTCGGTGCCCCAGCGCAGCGCCTCCGAGAAGCTCGGGGCACCGACCGGCATGACCATGAACTCCTGCATGTCGATCGTGTTGTCGGCGTGCGCGCCGCCGTTGACGACGTTCATCATCGGCACGGGCAGCACGTGTGCGTTCGGGCCGCCGACGTAGCGCCACAGCGGCAGGTCGAGCTCGTCAGCAGCCGCCTTGGCCACCGCCAGGCTGGTGCCGAGGATCGCGTTGGCGCCGAAGCGGGCCTTGTTGTCGGTGCCGTCGAGCCGAACGAGCAGGCCGTCGATGAACCGCTGCTCGAGCGCCTCGATGCCGTCGAGCGCATCGGCGATCTCGCCGTTGACGTGCCCGACCGCGGTGCGCACACCCTTGCCCAGAAAGCGCGGGCCGCCATCGCGCAGTTCGACCGCCTCGTGCTCGCCCGTCGACGCACCGGACGGCACTGCCGCTCGGCCCCTTGCGCCGGACTCGAGCACGACCTCCACCTCGACGGTGGGGTTGCCGCGCGAATCGAGGATCTCACGGCCGATGACGCTGACGATCTCGCTCATGGGCCGACAAGGTACCGGCCGGACGCCGCCGTTCGACCCCGGCTCGGCGGTGGTCACCGCGGTTCACGTGAACCACGCCGCGCCGCTGATTCACCATGAATCAGCAGGCCGTCAGGACGAGCGCTTGACCTCGTCCCACAGCGTGTCGAGGGCCTCGAGACCCGCCGAGCGAAGGTCGAGCCCGCGCTCGCGGGCCAGCGCCTCGACCCCCTCGAAGCGGGTGCGGAACTTGCCGGCTGCGGCGCGCAGCGCCGACTCGGGCTCGATGCCCAGGTGGCGGGCCACGTTGACGACGGCGAACAACAGGTCGCCCACCTCGTCGGCCACGGCGGCATCGGCACCGGCCTCGTCGCCGTCGACCCGTGCAGCGGCAGCGGCCACGACCTCGGCCGCCTCCTCGCCGATCTTGGCCAGCGCCCCGTGCACGTCGGGCCAGTCGAAGCCCACCTTGGCCGCCTTGCGCTGCAGCGCATCGGCGTACGCCAGCGACGGCTGGGCCGTGGCGACACCCTCGAACACCGACGATCGAGCCTTCTCGACCTGCTTGATCGCGTCCCAGTTGGCCTTGACGGTCTCGGCGTCGTCGGCCTGCACGTCACCGAACACGTGCGGGTGACGGCGCACCAGTTTGTCGTGCACGCTGCGCGCCACGTCGGCCATCGTGAAGCGGCCCTCCTGCTCGGCGATCGCAGCGTGGAACTCGATCTGGTAGAGCACGTCGCCCAGTTCCTCGACGAGGTGGTCGTCGGTGGAGGGGTCGTCCGGGTCGAGGGCCTGCAGGGCGTCGACCAGCTCGTACGTCTCCTCGACCAGGTAGCGAACGAGGCTGGCGTGGGTCTGCTCGCGGTCCCATGGGCACTGCTCGCGCAGCACACGGGTGAGCTCGTGGAACCGCACCAGTTCGGCGCCCACCGGCGCAGCCAGCCGCGGCACGTACACGGTGGTGAGGTGGTCGGCAGTCACCGTGCGATCGAGGTCGGCCCACGTCGTGTGCACGACGGCCTCGTCCGGGGTGCCGAGGCGCTGCAGGATGACGACGGGTTCGTCACCCGACGCCCCCTCGACCGCCAACTTGATCTCGCTGAGCACCCAGTCGGCATGTGTGTGCGCCACCAGCAGCGGGCCCATCAGGCCGGCCGCGTCGGTGGCGAACCGGTGCCCGTCGATGAGCGTCACCCGCTCCTCGACCGGGTCGATGCCCAACCGCGCATATGCGAGGTCGAGGAAGCTCATCGCCGCATGGACGGTGCACTCGATCCGTCCGTCGGCGCGCAGCAGGCGCACAGTTCGCTCGAGCACCAGCGGCGAGCCCGGCACCGCATAGAGCACCTCACCGTGCTGCGCAGCTGCCGCCACCAATCGGTCGCAGATCTCGCGGTACACGTCGTCGAACGTGTCGGCGACCTCGTACACCTCGTCGAACGAGGTCGCCCCCGCCACGAGCGACGCGGACGGGTGACGGGTGGTGCGCACGAACCGGTGCGGCACACGACGGATCTCGGCGAGCGTCGCCTCGGTGACGTGCTCGGGAGCGCCGGGCCCCAGCCCGACGACGGTGACCCTGGGCCGGCTCACCCGGCGAGCGCCACGACCTCGTACGAGGTGGGGTCCCACCGGCCGTAGCGGGCGTCGACCTCGACCTCGGCGGCCGCGACGAGCGCCAGCGCCTCTTCCTCCGAGATCAGCTGCCGGTTGACGGCCTGCAGCACGATGCCGTTGTCGACGAGCAACTGCTGCGTGAACGCGTCGGACGTGATGAAGGCCTCACCGCCCTGCGCCTCGAGGTCGGCCCGCACCTGTGCGGCGTCGATCGTGGCGAACCAGTCCTCGTCGGCGAGCGCGGCATCGCGGATCCAGAGCGTGACGATGCGGCGGGCGAGGTCGCCCTGCGCCACCGTGCCGTCCAGCGGGCCACCCGCGACCGGCGAGTTGGCGACTGCCTGGACCTGCTCGTTGGTCAGGACGCGGTCGCCCACCCGGGCGGCCTCGTCGACCCGATCGACGACACCGCAGCCGACGAGGGCGAGCCCCGCCAGTGGCACGGCGAACAACACAGCGCGCAACCTGTTCACGGGGACGAACCCTACCGCTCGTCCCAGTCGGTCCAGTCGATGGCGTAGTCGCGCACGTAGGCGTGCACCGCCTCGCCCGTGGTGCGGTGCGTGTGCTCGACGTGCTGGCCGTCGGCGATGCCGTAGCGGTCGAACGCCTCGCGCACCATCCCCTTCATCTCGGCGAATCGCACCTCGACCCCCCGTCGCCGCAGGTCGCGCAACAGGTCGCGCAGCGTGTCCGCTGCCGAGGTGTCGATGTCGGTGATCGGCTCGGCCGTCACGACGATGCAGCGCACGGGGTCGCCCAGCCGCTCGCGCTCGTCGACCCGGGCCTCGAGATCGGTGGCGAAGTACCGCGAGTTGGCGAAGAACAGCGGTGCGTCGAACCGGTACAGCAGCAGGCCCGGTACGACCCGCCCCTCGGGGTGGCGGGCCCGGTCGTGGTAGCCCTTCAGCCCGTCGACCCGCACCAGCTCGGCGGTGTGTGGCTTCCAGACGAGCCGCAGGAAGTTGAGCACCGACAGGGCGACGGCCACCACGACGCCGCTCACCGGGCCGAGCACGGCCACCGAGAGCAACCCGGCGAGCGCCAGCACGAACTCGCTGCGGCGCACCAGGTACAGCCGTCGCATGGCGCGGATGTCGATCAGGCTCACCGCAGCCGCGATGACGATCGCGGCCAGCGTGGCGTCGGGCAGGTTGCGGAACAGGCCGGGGACCAGTGCGGTGACACCCAGCAGCACCACTGCCGTGGTCACGCCCGTCAGCTGCGAGCGAGACCCCGCCGCCTCGGCCACCGGCGTGCGCGAGTTGCTGCCGCTGACGGCGAACCCGTGGAACAGTCCGGTGGCGATGTTGACGACCCCCAGGGCCGCGAGTTCCTGGTTGCCGTCGACGTGCTCGTGCCGACGCAACGCCATGGTGCGCGACAGCACGCTGGTGTCGGCGAACGACACGAGGGCGATGCCCAGCGCCGCACCCACCAACGAGCGCGCCGTGTGCAGGTCGACGTCGGGCAGGCCCGGGCGCGGCAGCCCCTGCGGCAGCGCGCCGACGAGGTGCACACCGTCGACGTCGCCGAGCCCGAACACGAGCGTCATGGCGATGCCCACGAGCACGGCGAGGAGTGCCGCTGGCAGTCGGTGGTCGATGCGCCGCGCGACCACTACGACCGCGAGGGACACGGCGGCCACGGCCAGCGACCAGCCCGAGACGCCCGACTCGCGCAGTCGGCCGGCGAACGCCTCGACCTCGTCGAGCAGGCTCTCCCCCGTCGCCGACAGGCCGCACGCCTTGGCGACCTGGGCGACGATGATGGTCAGCGCGATCCCGTGCAGGTATCCGTACCGCACCGGCGCCGACAGCAGTTCGGACACGAATCCGAATCGAGCAAGGCCAGCGACGAGGCACATCACCCCCGCCATCACCGAGAGCGCGCCGGCGAGTGCGACCGCCGTCGCCGGGTCACCCGCCGCCATCGGCACGACCGCCGCCGCGATGAGCGGTGCGATCGCCGAGTCGGGCCCGATGACGAGCACTCGCGACGGGCCGAACAGCGCGTACGTCAGCGACGCCACGATCGTGGCGTACAGGCCGTTGACCGGCGGGAGGCCGGCCGCCGCGGCGTACGCCATGCCGGCGGGCGCGAGCAGTCCGGTCAGCACGATGCCGGCGCCGACGTCGCGGCTCCACCACTCGCGCCGGTAGGCACGCGCCTGGGCCACCGCCGGCACGAGTCGCGACAGTCGCTCCACCGCCCGAAGGATGGCACGCCGTCGTGCGGTCGAGGCGCGGACAACGGCACGACATCGCCGCCACGCAGCGCGCTGCCGACAGGCGGCTCGGCGCGGCCGGAACGCAACGGCGCACTCGGCCACCACCACGTCCTCTCCCGTCGCGGCGCCGACTGATGT
>JBMSSR010000109.1:0-9580 GCA_049424465.1 Ilumatobacteraceae bacterium | reverse complement strand
ACGCCGGCATGGAGGTCGTGTACAGCGGCATCCGCCTCACCCCCGAGCAGATCGTGGCGTCGGCCCGCGACGAGGACCCCGACGTGATCGGCCTCAGCATCCTCAGCGGGTCGCACCTCGAGCTGGTGCCCACCATCATCTCGTCGCTGCGCGCCGAGGGCATCGACACGCCCGTGGTGATCGGCGGCATCATCCCCGACGCCGACCACGAGCGCCTGCGGGCCGCAGGGGTGCGCGCGATCTACACGCCCAAGGACTACGAGCTGTCGCGCATCATGCGCGACATCGCCGAGCTCGCGGTGGCGCACCGCGCCGGCTGACCAGCCGGCGCGTCAGACCAGCGCCGGCTGCTGGCTCTTGATCCAGACGTCGAACTCGGGCGAGCTCTCGATGCTGGTGATGAGGCCGTAGCGCGGCGCCGTGCCGTTGTGTACGACGACGTGCCACAGGCGCTGCGTGTCGACGACGAACCGCGCGCCACGCGGCAGCGGCACGCGACGCTCGGTGCTGGGGTCGGGCAGGTGGTTCTCGTCGAGGTCCATCAGCAGCATGTAGCTGTCGGGGTCGTCGGTGAGCTCGACCCAGGTGCGCACGACCCAGCCCTCGCCATCGGGGTTGAGGCGGTTGTTGTCGTCGCGGTGGAAGCTGCGGAACGCCGTCTCGTGGTCCTGCGGTTCCAGCTTGATGATGCGCACCCGACCGAAGTTGGCGCCGATGCTGTCGACGTAGCGGCACAGCGTGGGTGCCTTGGGCGCGTTGACCGTCCAGCTGGCACCCTTGTCGGGCTTGCCCTTGTCCCAGAAACCGCGGCAGTCGAGCTCGCCGTCGGCGGACGCCAGCGGGGCGAAGTTGGTGTCGCCACCACTCTTCCAGTCCATGTACTCGAGGTCGAGCCACTCGCGCTCGGGCAGGTCGCCGTCGAAGGGGGTGAGGGCGACGAAGCCCGTCTCCTCGAGCGACGGGCACAGGTAGTGCGACGTCCGGGTGGGGATCGCCACGCTCCAGTGTTCGTTCGTCGGCCAGAAGCTCATGTCGTCAGGCTACCAATGCGGAAAATCGGGCTGCAGGGACCTAGGTCACGGGGCCGCAGTGACTGCGGGCGCGGTGATGGTGGGCAGCGTGGTGCCGGGTTGATTGGCGAGTGTCGTCACGGCGCCGGGAACGGCCGTCGGCGACGGTGTCGTGCCGTCGTCCGGGATGAGCAGCACCTGGCCGGCCTGGATGTAGTCGGGGTTGTCGATCTCGTTGATCGCGATGAGTTCGTCCACCGACACGCCGTACTGCGCCGCAATGGTGAACAGCGACTCGCCCGGCTGCACGGCGTGCTTGAGGTAGACGATCGTCGTCGTGACATAGACCGTCGTCGACGTGGTCGAGGTCGTCGCGATCGGCGGCAGGGTGGCGATGGGCTCGCCGGTGCCGTCACCGCACGCGGCACCGACCAACGAGGCGGCCACCACGAACCCGGTGACGATGCCGATGCGCTGCACCATGTGTTGATCCTAGGTGCGGTGCGCCCGATTGCCCGTGCGCGGGGACACCGCCGTAGCCTCCTCGACACCCTCCCCGAGCCGTACCGTGACCGACGAACGCCTTCCCACCTTCCCCGGCGCCGAGGTGCCCGCGCGCGTCCACTCGCTCGACCTCGACGGTCTGTGCATCGCCGTGCACGAGTGGGGCGACGAGGGTGACGACCCGCTGTTCCTCGTCCACGGCGGCTTCGACTTCGCCCGCACGTACTCCGAGTTCGCCCCGCGCCTCGCCCGCGCCGGCTGGCGCGTCATCGCGTGGGACCAGCGCGGTCACGGCGACAGCGATCACGCGGCGCTGTACGGCTGGGACGCGGACATCCGCGATGCGATCAGCGTGATCAGCCACTTCACGTCGCGGCCTGCGCCGGTCGTGGGGCACAGCAAGGGTGGCGCGCTGATGATCCAGCTCGCCGATGCCGAGCCGTTCCGGTTCAGCCACCTCGTCAACCTCGATGGCCTGCCGTCGAAGCGGCCGATGGCCGATCTCGCCGAGCACGAACGGACGCGCATGATGGCGAGCGACATCGCCGGCTGGCTCGACCACCGCCGCACCACCGCGACGGCCGAACGCCGGCCGGGCACGCTCGACGAGCTGGCCGAGCGCCGGGCGAAGATGAACCCGCGGCTGTCCATGGACTGGCTGCGCTACCTGGTGACGGTGGGCGCCCGACACGACGCAGACGGGTGGCGGTGGAAGCTCGACCCGTCGATGCGCTTCGGCGGGTTCGGCCCGTGGCGACCCGAGTGGACCGCCACGCGCATGCCCGGTCTCGGCATGCCGTTCCTCGGCGTGATGGGGTCCGAGCAGGAGCCGATGGGCTGGGGCACGTTGCCCGACCAGATCGCACCGCTCATCCCGCGCAGCGGTCGGCTCGAGGTGCTCGAGGACACTGGGCACTTCGTGCACATCGAGCGGCCCGACGAGGTCGCCGCGATGGTCATCGAGTTCCTCGGGAGCGACGCGTGAGCCCGGTGATGCTGCAGCACAACCGAGTTCGCCTCGCGCTGCACGCGCTGCGCAGTGGTGACGGGCGTCCGCTGTTGCTGCTGCACGGGCTGGGCGAGCAGTCACCCACCGACGTGCCCCACGACTACGCCGAGTGGCCCGGGCCCGTACATGCCCTCGACTTCACGGGGCACGGTGGGTCGACCGTGCCGATCGGCGGTGGCTACTCCGCTGAGACGCTGATGGCCGATGCCGATGCAGCGCTCGCCCACCTCGGTGCGTGCACGGTCGTCGGCCGGGGCATCGGTGCGTACGTCGCGCTGATGCTCGCCGGCTCGCGACCGCACCTCGTGCGCGGTGCCGTGCTGGGCGACGGACCCGGGCTGTGGGGCGGCGCGTCCGGCCCGGTGTCGGCCAGTTACCCGGTACTGCACCAGCCGCGACGGGTCCCCGATCCGTACGCACTGCTCGAGCTGAGCCGCGACCTGCGGCCGCGCGACTACGCCTCGCTGTTCGCCCGGCTCGCACTCGAGCACTCCGGGCTCGACGAGCCGATCGCCGTCGCCGCCACGGTGCGCCCGCCGTGGCTCGAGGCGGTCGTCGCCGAGGTCGGTGTGGTCGAGCGCACGCTCGATGCTGCGATCGCGGCGTACGCAGCCGTCAGGGACTGACGCAACGACGGCGCTCCGCGCAGGCCGCGGCGCGGCTCAGGTCTGGCGACGGCTGACGAAGTGCGCCAGGTCGACGAGTGCCTCGCGCGCCTCGGCGGCGACGGGTGCAGCCTCGATGGCACCGATCGCCGATGCGGTGAGCGCATCGATGGTGCGCTCGAGGTCGGCGAGCGCACCGGTGTCGACGATGACCTGCTGCACCCTCGCCACGTCGTCGTCGGACAGGTCGACGCTGCCGACGAGCGCCAGCACTGCGGCCTGCGCGGGTGTCGCCGCCTCGACCGCCCGCGCGAGCAGCGGTGTGGGCTTGGCCTCGCGCAGGTCGCCACCCACGGGCTTGCCGGTGACGGCAGCGTCACCGAACGCGCCCATCACGTCGTCGCGCATCTGGAACGCGTCGCCGAGCGGCAGGCCATAGGCGCTGAGCACCGGCGCGAGGTCGTCGAGGCGCTCGGGCGCAGCCATTGCCGCACCCAGGTGCAGCGGTCGCTCGATGGTGTACTTGCCGCTCTTGTAGCGGCAGATGCGCTCGGCCTTGTCGCGGCGGCGGTCGTTCTGCACGCTGCCGAGGATGTCGAGCACCTGCCCGACGTTCAGCTCGATGCGCAGCTCGTTCCAGACGTCCCACGCGGCGCGGTTGACCGGCACCATCAGCCGGTCGGCATAGACGAAGGCGAGGTCGCCGATGAGGATCGCCACGCCGTCGCCGAACCGCCGGCCGTCGCCGACCCACCCGGCGTCGCGATGACGCTCGGCGAAGACGGTGTGAGTGGTGACCTGCCCGCGTCGGCTCGTCGCGTCGTCCATGACGTCGTCGTGGAAGAGGGCGAACGCGTGCATCAGCTCGAACGCTGCGCCGGCATCGGCGACGATCGCATCGGAGGCATCACCGCCTGCCGCGACGTAGCCCCACTGGCAGAACGCGGGGCGGAGGCGCTTGCCGCCGCCGAGCACCAGACGGCCGATCTCGGCCATGGGCTCGGCAAGATCGGGGTCGAACTCGGTCCACCGCTGCAGCTCGGGCGCCAGCACCTCGCGCAGCCGCTGCTCGACCCGCCGGGCGATGGCGAGCAGCGAGTCGGGGGTCGACGGAGTCACGGCGGCAGGCTACGGCCCGGCCACCGCCGGCGTGCAGCGCGTCAGTGCACCGGTACGTCAGGCGCCGTCGAGGCCCGACACGGCCTGCTCGATCTGCAGTTTCGCCGCACCGATTCGTTCGCGGCAGAACGAGATGAGCACCGCCGCGCGCTGCACCCGTGATGCCAGGACATCGACGTCGACGTCGGCCTCCTCGAGCGAGGCGAGGATCTCCTCGAGTTCCTCGAGTGCTGCCGCGTAACCAGTGGGTGCAGCGCCCTCGGCGGCACTGCCCTTCGCGCTGGGACTCATCGGTTGACCTCCTCGACACGGCTCGTCGCCGTGCCCTCGGCAAACGTGGTGACGACGACGTCACCGGGTGACAGCTGTGTGGCCGCGCGCACGGTGCGGCCGTCGGCGGTGCGGGTGATGCTCCAGCCCCGCGCCATGGTGGTGGCAGGGTCGAGCAGGCGGACGCGCTCGGCGAGCGCGTCGAGCCGTTCCTCGCGCTGGTGGACCCGGTGCGGTACCAGACGGATGCGGTCGGCGGCACGGTCGACCTGCACGCCGGCCCGCGTGAGACCCGCCATCACCCGCGTGTGCACGGCAACGGACGACGCGACGAGGCGGCGATCGCTGCGCTCGACCGCCTGCAGCACCTGGTGACGGACCGACTGCACCTGGTGCTGCAGCGACACCTCTGCCGACGAGAGCACGTCGCCCGCCGTGGTGGCAATGCTGTCCCACACCTGCTCGGTGCGGTCGACGAACTCGCGCACGATCTCGACCAGCCCGTGCGCGCACGCCGTCGGCGTCTTGAAGGCGCGGTGCGCCACGTCGTCGGCCACGCTGCGGTCGATCTCGTGCCCGATCCCGGTGAACACCGGCAGCGGGCATCGGGCGATCGCCATCGCCACCGGCTCGGCGTCGAACGCGGCGAGATCGACCTTCGACCCGCCACCGCGGATGACCGCGATGACGTCGAGATCGGTCGCGCCGCCGAGTCGGGTGATCGCCGCTGGTACGTCGACGAGTGCCTGCTCACCCTGCACCCGCGCGTCGATGAGCCGAACCGTGAACGCCAGCCCACTGCGCTCGAGCTCAGTACAGAAGTCGTGGTACGCCGCGCTGCCGTCACTGGTGACGAGACCGACTCGCAACGGCACCGGCGACAGCTCGAGCTGTCGGTTGGCGTCGAGGAGGCCCGACTCGCGCAGGCGGCGAAGCAGCTCGTCGCGCTGCAGCGCCAGCTCGCCCAGCGTGAACCGCGGGTCGATGTCGGACATCTTGAAGCCGAGCGAGCCCCGCGGCACGAAGACGTCAGGGCGGCCGGCGATGCGCACCTTCAGCCCGTTGGCGAGCGCGAGGCCCGCCTTGATCATCACCGGACGCAGCCGGTTGCGGGCGTTGACGAAGAACTTGACGTTCAGCGTGCCCTCGGCGCCCGTGTCGTCGACGATGTCGAAGTAGGCGTGCTGGCCGCGGTCGCTGTAGCCCTTCACCTCGCCACGCACCCAGACCTGTGTCGGGAACGACTCCTCGAGGACGCGGTTCAGCAGCTCGCCGAACTCGGCAACCGAGTACGTGTGCTCGTGCACCTCGTCCGTATCGTCGACCTCGATGCCGAACAGGCCGTCGTCGAACGGATCGTCGCCGTCCGTCGATCTGCCTCGTGCGCCGCGGGGTGCCATCGACCCCAGACTATTCGGCGACCGTGGACTCGCCGGCCCGAACCTGCGCGGCATACACGCCGTCCCGCCGCATCAGCTCGTCGTGCGTGCCCTGCTCGACCACCCGGCCCTCGTCGAGCACCACGATGCGGTCGGCGTCACGCACGGTGCTGAGGCGGTGCGCGATGACGATCGCCGTGCGACCGCGCAACGCCTCGTCGAGCGCCGCCTGCACGTGGACCTCGTTCTCGTTGTCGAGGTGACTCGTCGCCTCGTCGAGGATCATCACCGCCGGGTTCTTCAGCAACAGTCGGGCGATCGCCAATCGTTGCTTCTCGCCGCCGCTCATGCGGTACCCGCGCTCGCCCACCACCGTGTCGTACCCGTCGGGCAGGGCGCGGATCGTGTCGAGGATCCGCGCGCCGCGGCACGCCGCATCGAGCTCGGCATCGGTGGCACCCGGCTTGGCGTACCGCAGGTTGGCACCGATCGTGTCGTGGAACAGGTGCGGGTCCTGGCTGACCACACCGATCGCCTCGCGCAGCGAGTGCTGCGTCAGATCGCGCACGTCCCGGCCGTCGATGAGTACTGCACCAGACGTGACGTCGTAGAGACGCGGCACCAGCTGTGACAGCGTCGTCTTGCCTGAGCCCGACGCGCCGACGAGCGCCACGGTCTCACCTGCCGTGATGTCGAGCGACACGCCGCGCAGCACGTCGCGGTCGGGGTCGCCACCACCGCTGCCGACAGTGGCCTCGAGCGACGGGACGGTGACCGAGGATGCTGCGGGATAACGGAACCACACGTCGCGCAGTTCGACACGGCCCGACGGGTCGACCAGGTCGACCGCGCCCGGCTTGTCGACGATGGGCTCCGGTGCGTCGAGCACCTCGAACACCCGCTCGAAGCTGACCATCGCCGTCATCAGGTCGACGCGCGCATTGGTGAGGCCGGTGAGCGGCTGGTACACGCGGGTGACCAGAGCAGCGAGTGCCACCAAGGTGCCGCGCGAGATGTTCCCGTCGACGACCAGGTGCGCACCGACGCCGTAGATGGCGGCGGCACCGAGCGCACCGACGAGGCCGAGCGCGACGAAGAACACACGCCCGTACATCGCCTGGCGCACGCCCGCATTGCGTACCCGCCGGGCCCGGTCGGAGAAGATGCGGTTCTCGTCGTCCTGCCGCCCGAAGAGCTTGACGAGCAGCGCGCCCGCCACGTTGAAGCGCTCGGTCATCTGCGCGTTCATCTCGGCATCGACCGTCATCTGCTCGCGCGAGATGGCCTGCAGGCGGTGCCCGACCCGCTTGGCCGGGATGACGAACATCGGCAGCACGACGAGCGACAGCAGCGTGAGGCGCCACTCGAGGGCGATCATCGCGGCGAGCGTGGTGACGAGCACCACGACGTTGCTGACCACGCTGCCCAGTGTGGAGGTCACCGCGTTCTGCGCGCCCACGACATCGTTGTTGAGACGGTTGGTGAGCGCGCCCGTCCGCGTGTGGGTGAAGAACGCGATGGGCATCCGCTGCACCTTGTCGAACAGCGCGCACCGGAGGTCGTAGATGAGCCCCTCGCCGATGTACGAACTACACCACCGCTGCACGATCGCGAGCCCGGCGTCGAACAGGGCCGCGACGACCACGATCGAGGCGATCAGCGTGATGGCACCCCGGTCCTTGTCGGGGATGGCGACGTCGAGGATGCGGCGGAAGGCGAACGGCGGCACGAGTTCGACCAGCGCCGCGACGACGATCGAGGCGAGGAACAGTGTGATGGTGCGCCGGTAGGGCTGCGCGAACTGCCATGCCCGTCCCAGCGATCGGCGCGACAGGCGTCTGCCGCGTACGGCGTCGCGATCGCTGCCCATCATCATGTGCGGACCCATACGCATACCGGCGAGGATAGGTGGCGCACTTCGCGTCCGCGCTGTGTGCACGACCACCGTGGCGTAGCCTGCCGATCGTGGTCGTGCGAGCCGGTGAGTCAGCGCAGCGTCAGGTCCGTCGACGATCTCGACGGGGTGTCCACGCCGTCGTGCTCGCTGCTGCACTCGTGGCTGCCGCGTGCTCGAACGACAGTGGCGTGACATCCGGGAGCACCGATGCGACCACGACGTCGATCGCCTCGACGGTGGCGCCCGACACGTCGGTCGCACCGTCGTCCACTGCCGCTGCCGAGCCCTCGACGTGGGACACCACGATCGAGTGGGCCTCGTTCGGTGTCGACACCGAGATCGAGACCGGCACGATGCAGGTGCCGATCGACTACACCGACCCGTCGAAGGGCACCATCACCCTCTCGCTGTCGCGCCACCTCGCCGACACCGAGTCACGCATCGGCAGCCTGTTGGTCAACCCCGGTGGCCCCGGCTTCAGCGGCACCGACCTGGCCATCTACGCCGACCAGATCTACAGCCCCGCCATCGTGCGCAGCTTCGACGTGGTGGCATGGGACCCGCGCGGCACCGGACTCAGTGAACCCGCGATCGACTGCACCGACGACTACGACCACTTCTTCACGGGCACCGACATCACGCCTGACACGCCCGACGAGCGCCAGCAGATCGTCGACCTCGCCGCCGAGTTCAGTGACGAGTGCGTCGCGAACAACACCGAACTCCTCCCGTACGTCGGCACCAACAGCTCGGCACGCGACATGGACTCGATCCGGCGCGCGCTCGGCGAGGCGACCATCAGCTACTTCGGCTTCAGCTACGGCAGCGAGCTGGGTGCGACGTGGGCGACACTGTTCCCCGACACCGTGCGCGCCGCCGTGCTGGACGGTGCATCCGACCCGAACGCCGACTTCCTCGACAGTGGCCTGCAGCAGGCCGCCGGCTTCGAGCAGGCGGTCAACACGTTCCTCGACTGGTGCAGTGGCAACTCGACGTGCGAGTTCGGGTCGGACGGCGACGCGGCCGTCGCGTTCGACGACCTGATGGCCGCGCTCGACGAGCAACCGGTGCCCAGCATCGGCGGCCGGCCCGACGTCACGCGGGGCATGGCACTGACGTCCGTGGCGTACGCGATGTACGACACGTCGCTGTGGAAGCGGTTGGGCCGGGCGCTCGACAATGCCCGCTACGGCGACGGCGAGTTGCTGCTCGAACTGTTCGACGCCTACTACCAGCGCCGCGACAACGGCACCTACGACAACTCGCTCGAGGCGTTCCAGGTCATCACCTGCATGGACGATCCCGAGCGACTGACGGTCGCCGAGGAGGACGCGTCGGCAGCCGACTACCAGCGGGTCGCGCCGCGGTACGCACCGGGCACCACCGGCTCGTACTTCTGCACGTTCTTCCCGCCGTCGATCGACCCACGGGTCGACATCGCGCCGACGACCGCGGTGCCGATCCTCGTCATCGGCACCACCGGCGACCCGGCCACGCCACTCACCGGCACCCGGGCGATGGCCGACTCGCTGTCCGACGGCCGTCTCGTCATCGTCGACGCCGACCAGCACACCGGCTACGGCGTCAACCAGTGCTCGATCAACGTGGTCGACGAGTATCTGCTCGACCCCACGGGCGGCGCACCCGACGACGAGTACGACTGCGGCGCCTGACGACTGCAGGGGCCCGACATGCAACGGGTCCGGACCCGAAGGGCCCGGACCCTGTCACATGGCGGAAGGGGTGGGATTTGAACCCACGGAGGCTTTCACCTCGCACGCTTTCGA
>JBMSSR010000108.1:0-9643 GCA_049424465.1 Ilumatobacteraceae bacterium | reverse complement strand
GAGGTGTTCGTCACCGATGATGGCGGCGAGACCGACCTCGACCTCGGTCACTACGAGCGGTTCATCGACGAGAACCTCACCCGCGACTCGAACGCGACGACCGGCAGCATCTACCAGGCGGTGCTCGCCGCCGAGCGCCGCGGTGACTACCTCGGCAAGACCGTGCAGGTGATCCCGCACATCACCGACGAGATCAAGCGCCGCATCATGCGCCTGACATCCGACGACGTCGACGTCGTCATCACCGAGGTCGGCGGCACCGTCGGCGACATCGAGATCCTCCCGTTCCTCGAGTCGTTGCGGCAGATGCGCACCGACGTCGGTCGTGACAACATCTGCTACATCCACGTGACGCTGGTGCCGTTCATCGGCCCGAGCGGCGAGCAGAAGACCAAGCCCACGCAGCACTCGGTGACCGAGCTGCGCAGCCGGGGCATCCAGCCGGACATCATCGTGTGCCGCAGTGAGGAACCGCTGAGCGCCAACCTGAAGCGCAAGGTGAGCAACCTGTGCAACGTCGACGAGAACGCGGTGGTCAACGCCGCCGACGTCGGCAACATCTACGAACTGCCGCTCGTGCTGCACGACGAGGGACTCGACACCGTGGTGTGCAACGTGCTGCGCCTCGACGCACCGATCGACCTCTCGCCGTGGCACGACATGGTCGCGAAGGTCGAGGCAGCGACCAAGCCGGTCCGCATCGGCCTGATCGGCAAGTACGTCGACTACCACGATGCCTACCTCAGTGTGGTCGAGAGCGCGAAGCACGCCGGCTTCGAGCACGGCGCGGCGGTCGAGATCGACTGGATCCAGGCCGAGGAGGTCGAGGGCCTGCTCGCGACGGCTCGACTCGCCGAGCTCGACGGCATCGTCATCCCGGGTGGGTTCGGCGACCGCGGGTTCGAGGGCAAGATCGCTGCTGCGGGCTATGCGCGAGAGCATGACATCCCGTGTCTCGGCCTGTGCCTCGGCCTGCAGGCGATGACGATCGACTTCGCCCGCAATGTGATGGGCCTCACTGGCGCGAACAGCACCGAGATGGACCCCAACACGCCCCACCCCGTCATCGACTTGATGCACGACCAGCGCGACGTCGCCGACAAGGGCGGCACCCAGCGTCTCGGTGCGTACTACGCGATCCTCGAGCCGGGCAGCCGCGTGGCGAAGGCGTACGGCGAGCCGGTGGTCAGCGAGCGCCACCGCCATCGTTGGGAGCTGAATGCGCAGTGGAAGCCCCGCCTCGAGGCTGCGGGTCTGCGCTGTACGGGGCTGTCGCCGGACCGCCGTCTCGTCGAGTTCATCGAGCTGGAGGACCACCCGTTCTGGGTGGCGACGCAGGCACACCCCGAGTTCAAGAGCCGTCCCGACCGGCCCCACCCGCTGTTCCGCGAACTGGTCTTCCATGCGCTCGAGCGCCGGGCGACGCGCACGCCGGCACTGCGCGTGGTCGAGGGTGCCGCCGCCCCGTCGGTCGCCTGACCAGTCGGTCGGCTCGCTCGATGGGCACGTTCCGCCACCTCTCCGATGACGTGGTCCACCGCGGCTACGTCTGGAACGTGGTGGTGGGACGGTTCGAGTCGCCTGACGGCACCGAGTTCACCCGCGACGTCGTGCGCTCCCCGGGCGCCGTCGCTGCAGTGCCGGTTCATCTCGACGATGCCGGCGAACCCTGGGTCACGTTGGTGCGACAGTACCGGGCGCCGCTCGACGAGCATGTCGTCGAGATTCCGGCGGGCATGCGCGACATCGTCGGCGAGCCACCCGAGGTGACGGCGGCGCGCGAGCTCGTCGAGGAGGTTGGACTGTCGCCGGGCCGACTCGTGCCGCTCACGCGTTTTTCACCGTCGGTAGGGATGACCGATGCCGAGCTGTTCATCTATCTCGCGCTCGACCTCGAACGCGTCGATCGGGACGTGCATGGGCCTGAGGAGGCGCACATGGATGTGCTCGAGATGTCGTTGGCCGACGCGGTGTCGATGGTGACCAGCGGTGAGATCCACGATGCAAAGACCATCATCGGCCTCCTGCTCGCCGAGCGGCACCTTGCCCGGCTGTGAGCGGTACCGCACGGGTGCTGCCGGCTGACCTGCCGCCTGCCGTCGAGGCCTTCCTGTCGTGGATGGCGAGCGAGCGGGGACGTTCGGCGAACACACTCGCGGCCTACCGACGGGATCTCGCTGGGTGGTGGGCGTGGCTGCTGGTCGAGGGCCTCGGCCTCGGTGAGGTCGATCGGCGCGGTGTCGATCGCTTCGTGCAGGCTCGACGGGCATCGGGAGCGGCGCCCTCGAGCGTGGCTCGTCAGTTGACGGCGGTGAGGATGCTCCACCGGTTCATGCTCGAGGAGGGTCTGCGCGCCGATGATCCGACGGCCGACGTCGAGGGGGTCCGGGTGCCCGCTGGGATTCCGCACCCGCTGACCGTGGACGAGGTCGAGCGACTGCTCGGCGCCGTGGCGGGGGAGGACCCGGTCGCGCTGCGCGACCGTGCGTTGCTGGAGTTCCTCTATGCGACCGGAGCCCGCATCAGCGAGGTCTGTGGCTTGTCGCGTGCCGACATCGACCGCGACCAGCGACTCGTGCGCCTGTTCGGGAAGGGGTCGAAGGAGCGAATCGTGCCCTACGGACGGATGGCGGCTCGAGCGGTCGACGACTGGCTCGAGCACGGCCGACCGGCGTTCGTCCCCGAGCGGTGGGCACGTCGCGGCGACGAGGAGGCCGTGTTCCTGCTGCGACGGGGCACGCGCATGAGCCGTCAGTCGGCCTGGGCCGTCGTGCGCACCTACGGCGAACGGGTCGGCCTCGCCGATCGGCTGTCGCCGCACGTGTTGCGCCACTCGTGTGCCACGCACCTCCTCGACGGTGGTACCGATCTTCGTATCGTGCAGGAGATGCTCGGCCACGCGTCGATCAGCACGACGCAGGTGTACACCAAGGTGAGCCAGGAGCGGCTGTGGCAGGTGTACCGGCAGGCGCACCCGCGTGCGGAGGCGCGATGACAGCCCGTTCGGCCGCGGCGCACCTGGTGCGTCGGTGGCTCGGCGCCCTGTCGCGACGCGAGCCGGAGCCACACGATCTCGCGACGGTGCGTGAGGTGCTCTCGTCGTCAGAACTGGCGCTGTGGTCGCGACTCCGGGTCGAGGACCGGCGACACTCGATCGAGGTGCTCCGTCGGTTCGACCAGCGGGTTGCGTCCGCCACTCGCGCCGCACGTGCGGGGGCGCTGCTGCACGACATCGGCAAGGTTGACAGCGACCTCGGCATCACGGCACGGGTCGTCGCCACCGTGGTCGGGCCGCGGGGCGAGCGCTTCGCGACGTACCACCGTCACGAGGAGATCGGCATGGCGATGCTGCGGTCGGTCGGATCCGACGCGGAGACGATCGAGCTCGTCGGCGGACGCGGCGCGCACGCAGCGGCCCTCGCCGCAGCGGACGAGATCTGACGGGACGGCGCGAGGACCGCCACGCGGTGCGCGTTGACGACGAGACCGCTCAGGCGGGTGTCATGCCGATGGCGCGCTGCGTGCGCTCGAGCGTGGCCGCGGCGACCGCACGTGCCTTGTGCGCACCCTTGCGCAGCAACGACTGCAACTCACCGCGGTCGTCGATGAGTTCGTGATAGCGGGCCTGCACCGGCCGCAGCAGCTCGACGACGGCCTCGCCGGTGTCGCCCTTGAGTGAGCCGTACTGCGTGTAGCGCGACGCCAAGGTCTCGGGTGACTCGCCAGTACACGCGGCAAGGATCTCGAGCAGGTTGCTGACGCCGGGCTTGGCCTCGCGGTCGAAGCGGACCTCGCTGTCGCTGTCGGTGACCGCCCGCTTGAACTTCTTCAGGATCGCCGCCGGGTCGTCGAGAAGGTAGACGAGGCCGGCGTCGCTGCTGGCCGACTTGCTCATCTTCGAGGACGGATCCTGGAGGTCCATCACCCGTGCGCCGGCCGCAGGGGTGACGGCCTTGGGCAGGACGAACGTGTCGCCGAAGCGGTGGTTGAACCTGATGGCGATGTCGCGGGTGATCTCGATGTGCTGGCGCTGGTCGTCGCCGACGGGTACCTCGTCGGTGTCGTAGAGCAGGATGTCGGCCGCCTGGAGCGCCGGATAGGTGAACAGCCCCGCCGAGACGAAGTCCGCCTCGCGTCGGGCTGCTTTGTCCTTGAACTGGGTCATCCTGCTCAGCTCGCCGTACGACACCGTGCATTCCATGATCCAGCCGAGCTGGCTGTGCTCGGTGACGTGGCTCTGGACGAACACCGTGGCGACGTCCGGGTCGAGACCGACCGCGAACAGCATGGCGGCCAATTGCAGGGTGTTGTCGCCCAGAACGCCGGGGCGCTCGGTGATCGTGAGTGCGTGGAGGTCGACGATGCCGTGGAACGCGTCCGCCCGGTGCTGGCCGCTGACCCAGTTGCGGAGCGCCCCGAGGTAGTTCCCGAGGTGGACCTCGCCGGTGGGCTGGATACAGGACAGCACACGAGTCACGGGCGCTGAGGCTAGCGAGCCGTACCTGCCGTACGGGGCCCCTTTCCCAGCCGGCCGACGCCGGCGATACGATCCAGTGAATGGCCGTGGACGTCAGCACCTCCGTCTTCGAGGGGCCGTTCGACCTGCTGCTGCACCTGATCCTGAAGGAGCAGGTCGACATCTACGAGGTGTCGTTGAGCCGGATCGTCGACGCGTACCTCGAGGAGATCGAGCGCATGCAGGGCCTCGATCTCGACGTGGCCACCGAGTTCCTCCTCATCGCATCGACGCTGGTCGAGCTGAAGGCCCGGCGCCTGCTGCCCGGCCGCGAGGACGTCGACCTCGACGAGGAACTGGCGCTGTGGGAGGAACGCGACCTGCTGCTGGCTCGGTTGCTCGAGTGCAAGACGTTCAAGGACGTGGCGTCGGTGTTCAGCCGGCTCGCCGAGGAGGCAGACCGCTCGTTCCCGCGCGCCGCAGGTCCCGACGAGCGCTTCGTCGGGTTGATGCCCGATCTCCTCGAGGGCGTCAGCCCGCAGCGCATCCACAAGGCCTACCTGCGCGCGACGACGCCGAAGCCGACGCCGCGGATCGACCTGTTCCACGTCGCCCAGGTCCGTGCGAGCGTGTCCGAGGCCCTCACCGAGCTGGTCGACGAACTGCCGCGTGTGGGCCGCATCTCGTTCCGGCGCCTGACCGACGGGCTCGTCGAGCGCCTCGAGGTCATCGTGCGCTTCCTCGCGCTGCTCGAGCTGTTCAAGCAGGGACGCATCGAGCTCGACCAGACCGAGCGATTCGGCGACATCGAGGTCGTCTGGATCGGCGGCGACGGCGGGTCCGACCTCATGCCCATCGACGACTACGAAGGATGACCCTGTGAGTACTGCCCCCGGAACCGTCGGTGCCGATTCGGTGCGCGCCATCGAGGCAATCGTGCTCGTGGCGGTCGAGCCCGTGGCGAGCGAGCAGCTCGCGCAGTTGCTCGAGTTGCCGGTCGCCACGGTCGAGGATCTCTGTGGTCGGTTGTCGGCGACGTACGTCGATGCTGGGCACGGCTTCGAGTTGGTGAAGGTGGCGGGTGGCTGGCGTTACCAGACGCACGCCGATCTGTCGCCGTACGTCGAACGTTTCCTGCTCGACGGTCAGCGGGCACGCATGAGCGGTGCGGCGCTCGAGACGCTGGCGATCATCGCCTACAAGCAACCACTGTCGCGCGCCCAGATCGCGAGTATCCGTGGCGTCGACCCTGATGGTGTGATCCGTACGCTGCAGGCGCGTGGATATGTCACCGAGGTCGGTCGGGACTCGGGCCCCGGTCAGGCGATCCTCTACGGCACGACCCCGTCGTTCCTCGAGAAACTGGGACTCAACTCGCTCGGTGACCTGCCGCCGATCGCCGAGTTCGTTCCCGGTGCGGAGGTCGTCGAGGCGCTCGAGCAGGGGTTGCGCATCGACCCGCCGGCCGACAGTCGTGCCTGATCGCGACGGTCGTCGCGCGCCCGAGCCGCCGCTGTGGGAGCAGTGGGCCGAGCGGTCACGCGAGTTGCCGCAGGGCGAACGGCTCCAGAAGGTGTTGGCGACCCGGGGCTGGGGGAGCCGCAGGGTGTGCGAGGAGCTCATCGCTGCTGGACGGGTGACGGTCAATGGGGAGATCGCAGTTCTCGGTCGACGGGTCGACCCGGCAGTCGACCTGGTGGCAGTGGACGGCGTGCCGGTCGGCACCCGGCCCGGCCTCGTCTACTACCTGCTCAACAAGCCAGAGGGGGTCGTCACGACTGCCCACGACCCGCAGGGACGCCCGACGGTCGTCGACCTCGTGCCGGACGAGCCACGGGTCTTTCCGGTCGGCCGGCTCGACATCGGCACCGAGGGCCTCCTGCTGTTGACGAACGATGGTGAACTGGCGAACCGCCTGACACATCCGAGCCACGGCGTGGAGAAGGAGTACCTCGTCCACGTCGAGGGCGCCGTGCACGGCGGGGCGCTTCGTTCGCTGCGCGAGGGCGTCGAGCTCGAGGACGGGATGACGGCGCCGGCAAAGGTGTCCCAGCCCGAGCCGGGAATCCTGCGGATCACGATCCACGAAGGGCGAAATCGCCAGGTTCGCCGCATGTGCGACGCAGTGGGCCACCCGGTGCGCCGCCTCGTGCGCGTGCGCATCGGCCCATTACGCGACGCGGCGTTGCGCCCCGGCCAGTGGCGCGCACTGGAGCTCGCCGAGGTCCGCTCACTCGTCGAGGCGGCTGCAGGGACCGACCGACGGATACGCTGATGGGCCGTGTCGGTCGGACGTCGTGCATCGGTGCTGGGCCTCGGCCTGATCGGCGGTTCCATCGCCCGCGCCCTGATCGAGCGCGGGTGGCACGTCACCGGTGACGACCTGCAGCCCGCTCGGGCTGCCGCAGCGCTCGAACGCGGCATCGTGCACGACGTGGGGATCGATCCCGACGCCGAGATCACGTTCGTGGCCACACCGGTGCTCTCGCTCGCCGACCAGGTGAAGCGGGCGCTGTCGGAGACCGCCGGACTCGTGACGGACGTCGGCAGCGTGAAGGCCCCGATCGCCGCATCGGTCGACGACCCACGGTTCGTCGGCGGTCACCCGATGGCCGGCAGCGAGTTGGAGGGGCTCGACGGCGCCGACGCCGCGATGTTCGAGGGCGCAGTGTGGGTGCTGACGCCCGGGCCCACGACGGCTGACTCGACCTTCGCCGGTGTGGCAGCCGTCGTCGCGGACCTGGGCGCCGACGTGGTGGCGCTGAGCCCCGAGCGGCACGACCAGACCGTGGCTGTGATCAGCCATGTGCCGCACCTCACCGCTGCCACGTTGATGGGCCTCGCCAGCGACCGGGCAGAGGAGCATGCCGCACTGTTGCGGCTCGCAGCCGGCGGGTTCCGCGACATGACCCGAATCGCGAGTGGCCACCCCGCGATCTGGATCGACATCTGCGCCGAGAACCGCGACGCCATCGTGACGGCGCTCGACGAACTCATCGGCGGACTGCGCCAGATGCGATCGGTCGTTGCCGCCGAGGACCGCGACGAACTGCTCCGTCGCCTCGCCAGGGCACGCGAGGCGCGTGCCAACCTGCCGGTCAAGGGCGCTCGCCCCGATCAGCTGGCGGAGGTGCGTATCCCGATCCTCGACCGCCCGGGCGGAGCGGCCGAGATCTTCACGCTCGCGGCCGAGCTCGGCGTCAACATCTCGAGCTTCGAGGTCGTGCACTCGGCCGAGGGTGACCGCGGTGTCGCGCTCGTGCTGGTCGACGTCGCGACCGCCGAGATGTACCGCGGCGGTCTGATGGCACGTGGCTACCGTCCCTCCGTGCAGCGGTTGGGCTGACGTTGGTCGTTCACCGCATCGCCCCCCTCGGCGCGCCAGTCCACGCCACGGTCCGAGTCCCGGGATCCAAGAGCATTGCCAATCGTGCGCTGGTGTGTGCAGCGCTCGCGGATGGCGAGTCCGTACTCGTCGGGCTGCCGGGCGGCGATGACACCGCAGCGATGATCGAGGGACTTCGTGCCCTTGGGCTCGAGATCGAGACCTCGACCGGTGACGGCGACGAGGACGGTCTGACGGCGACCGTCGTGGGAGGGCAGGCGCACCTGCGCCGCGGCCCGGTGACCATCAACGCCCGGCTCGCCGGGACGACTTCCCGCTTTCTGACTGCGTTCGCGGCGCTCGCACCGGGGCCGTGCACCATCGACGGGGCGGGGCCGCTGCGGTCGAGGCCGATGGCACCGTTGCACGACGCGCTGCGAGCGATCGGCGTGCGTGTCTCGTCGACGGGGACGGCCGGGCACCTTCCGGTCGTCGTGCAGGGGCCGCCGCACGACGATGTCGAAGAGGTGTCGCTCCCGGGTGACGTCAGCAGCCAGTTCCTGTCGGCGCTCATGATGATCGCACCGCTGCTGCCGAACGGCCTCAGGTTCCGATTGACGACGCGGTTGGTGTCCCGTCCGTACGTGCGCATCACTGCGTCGGTGATGGAGTCGTTCGGCATCGGCGGCATCGAGCTCGGTGACCGCATCATCACCGTGCCACACGGCAGCTACCGCCCGTGTTCCTACCGCGTCGAGCCCGATGCGAGCTCGGCGAGCTATCCACTCGGTCTTGCTGCGATCTGCGGCGGGGCAGTCCGTGTCGAGGGTCTCACCGATCACTCGGTGCAGGGCGATGCCGCGTTCTGCCATGTGCTCGAGCGGATGGGATGCGAGGTGCTGCAGGACGACGTCGGTACGGTCATCCGGCGCACCTCGGCGCTGCGGGGAATCGGGGTCGACATGGGCGACATCTCCGACCTCGTGCCGACGATGGCAGTGGTCGCCGCGTTCGCGGAGGGGACCACCGAGATCCACGGAATCGGCTTCATCCGCGGCAAGGAGAGTGACCGCATCGGCGACCTGTGCGCCGAACTGCGCAAGGCCGGCGTCGGTGCAGAGGAGCGCCCGGACGGGCTGGTCATCCATCCCGGTCCGACGCGTCCCGCCACGCTGGGCACCCACCACGACCATCGTCTGGCGATGGCCTTTGCCCTGCTCGGCATGGGGGCAGGCGACATCATCATCGAGGATCCCGATGTCGTGACCAAGAGCTGGCCCGGGTTCTGGGACGCGATGGAGGCGATGCGATGACGGTCGAGGGTTCGGGCGCGGCGACCCCCGGACGCACCGCCGAGGTGGCGGCGTTCGACGTCGACGGCACCCTCACGGTCCGCGATTGCGTCGCACCGTTCCTCGCCCGGGTGGCAGGGTGGCGCGGCGTCACGGCTGCCGTGGTCCGCCGTCCGCGCCGAACCATCTCTGCGGCGGCCCGACGGGACCGAGACCGTTTCAAGGAACTACTCGTCGGCGGAGTGCTCGCCGGCCGCTCGGTCGTTGACGTCGAGCGACTGGGCGAGGAGTTCGCCGGCGAGGTGCACGACCACTGGCTCCGTGCCGACACCGTCGAGCGGCTGCACTGGCACCAGCGGATGGGGCATCGGATCGTGCTCGTCTCTGCGTCGCTCGGGCCGTACCTGCGTCCCCTGGGACGTCGGCTCGGTGTGGACGACGTGCTGTGCGCCGAGCCGCTGCGCCGGGGAGACGTCTTCGGCGACGGATTGGTAGGAGCGAATTGCCGCGCTGCCGAGAAGGTTCGCCGGCTCGACGCGTGGCTCGAGTCGCGCTCGCTGCGCGACGCGC
>JBMSSR010000107.1:0-9707 GCA_049424465.1 Ilumatobacteraceae bacterium | reverse complement strand
CGGCACGGCGGTACGCTGCGACGCATGTGGAAGAAGCTCGTGCTGCTCGTCGCCCTCGCCGGTCTGATCGCCGTGGCGGCGAAGAAGGTTCAGAAGTCCTGAGCCTCACGCTGTTCTGCTCGGCGACCGCCGCGCAGCGATACGGCGTCGACTGGCTGCAGGTCGTCCCCGACCTGCAGGTCGTCACCCTGCCCGACGAGGGTCGTCTCGACGACGACACCTTGGCCAGCATCGACCTCGCCGTGTTCAGCACCGACCTGTGGACGTCGGGTCGTGGCCGACGATTCTTCGGCACTGCGCTCGCCGCGCCGCGGCTCCGCTGGCTGCACATGTTCTCGGCCGGCCTCGACGACCCGGTGTTCGACCAGCTCGCCCGACGCGGTGTGCGCGTCACCGGCTCGGCAGGGTCGTCGGCTGTCGCGATCGCCCACACCGTGATGCTCCACGCGCTCGCACTGTGCCGCAACACGGGAGCACACGCCGCCGATCAGGCCGCACGTCGATGGGCCCCCGTCGATCACCTCGACCTCGAGGGCCGCACGATGTGTGTCATCGGTATGGGCAACATCGGCAGCGAGGTGGCCCGTCTCGCCACTGCGTTCGGTGTGCGCGTCATCGGGGTGCGGCGCACCCCGACCGGTCACGAGCCGTGCCCGACCTACTCGGTCGACCACCTTCACCGCCTGCTGCCCGAGGTCGACGACCTCGTGCTCGCCGCTGCGCTCAACGACGACAGCCGACAACTGATCGGCGCAGCCGAATTGGCACTGCTGCGACCCGGTGCGCACGTCATCAACGTCGGCCGCGGCGACCTGCTCGACGAGCCTGCCCTCGTCGACACACTTCGATCGGGCCACCTGCACGGTGCGGCCCTCGACGTCTTCGCCACCGAGCCGCTGCCCGATGACAGTCCGCTGTGGGACATGGACAACGTGCTCGTCACGCCGCACTCCGCCGGCCGGACGCCACTGTCGCAGGACCGGGCCGCAGCAGCCTTCACCGACAACCTCGGCCGGTGGGTGCGCGGCGAGCCGCTGCGCAACGAGTACGGCACCTGATCGCCGGCCGGACAGTCGCGCTGTCAGCACCCGTGTGCAGCGCCGTACCATCGTGACGTGGCGACCGGCGAACACGTCGAGGTGGAGCTGAAGCTGTACGTCCCTGCGTCGAGAGTCGCCGCGGTCGAGGCCGCGCTGCGGTCGGAGGGCCCCGTGCACGAGGTGCTCCTGCGCGCCGAGTACGTCGACACCGCCGACTGGCACCTGTCGCAGCACGGCCTCACCTGGCGCGTGCGCCACGAGGACGAGCGGTGGGTACAGACGCTGAAGGCACGCGTCAGCAGTGCCGACGACATCGAGCGCATCGAGCACGACGTCGACGTCACCGATCGGGTTGGAGGCCGGAACGACCCGCCATCGCCCGACCCGACGCTGCATCGCGGCACACAGGTCGGCAAACTGCTCATCGAGGTGCTCGACGAGATTGCCGCACGTGGGGACTGCGTCGTTCCTCGCTTCACCACCGACGTCCACCGCACCGAGCGCCTCGCCGCCACACCGAACGGCACCGTTCTGCTCTCACTCGACCGCGGCGAGATCCGCGCTGGCTCCGCATCGACACCGGTGAGCGAGCTCGAGATCGAGCTCGTCGACGGCACGCCCGACGCGGTGCACCATGCCGCGGCCGAGTGGGCCGCTCGCTTCGACCTCGTGCGCGACCACATGAACAAGGCGCGTCGCGGTCGACTGCTGGCCGACGGCGTGCTCGAGGACACTGACGAGCGGCTCGCGCTGCGACCCGACGGCTAACCAGGCCCGCAGCGTTGGCGCGTTGCGGCCGCGCAGATAGGTTCCGCCACAGGTCGTGCCCTCGTCGGCACCGCTGCTTCCCCCGGTCGAGCACACCCGATCTCCCGGGGGATTCACATGATCATCTGCTGGTCTGCCAAGGGCGGCAGCGGCACCACCGTCGTGGCCTGCGCGCTCGCCCTCGTCCTCGGCCGTCACCGCCCCACGCTGCTGGTCGACCTGGCCGGCGATGCCCCCGCCGCCCTCGGCCTGACCGAACCCACCGGACCGGGCGTCTCCGACTGGACCACGTCGGCCATGGGCGACGTCGAAGCGATCGGTCGGCTCAGCACGCACGTCACCGGCAGCGTGCACCTCGCGCCGCGGGGCAGCGGACCCGTGCCCGCAGCACGGATCGCGCACCTCTACGACGCACTCGCCGCGCTCGACGGTGAGGTGATCGTCGACGGCGGCACCGACATGCCCTCGCCCGACCTCGGCGCGTCGGTCACCTCGCTGCTGGTGGTCCGTCCGTGTTACCTCGCACTGCGGCGTGCCGTCACGGCTGGGGTCACGCCGACCGGTGTCGTGGTCGTGCACGAACCGGGACGCGCCCTCACCTCGAAGGACATCGCGCGGGCGATCGGTGCACCGGTCGTGGCCGACGTGCCGTTCGACCCCGCGATCGCACGGGCCGTCGACGCCGGACTGCTCGCCACCCGACTGCCGCGCTCGCTCGAGCAGGGTGTCGAGGCGTTCGCATGACTGCGGCCGACACGATGGGGGCATCGGCCGTCGACACCACGGCCGGCGACCGGGACCACGGCACGTGGTGTGCCGACGCGATGCCAGTAGCGGCGCGCATCGATCTCGTCGCCGAGCAGTCACGCCTCGGCGGGCTCGAACGGTGGCTGACCGACCCCACGGTCGACGAGGTCCTCGTCAACCGGGGCAACGAGGTGTGGATCGACCGTGGCGGGACACTCGCGCTCGTCGCAGCGATCCGCACCACCACCCTGCTGGCGGTCATCGAGCAGTTGCTCGCCCCGACCGGGCGGCGTGTCGACCGGTCGCAGCCCACGGTCGACGCCCGGCTCGCGGACGGGTCGCGCCTGTGCGTCGCGCTCGAGCCCGTCGCGGTCGACGGGCCGTGCATGTCGGTGCGCAAGTTCGCGCCACGCCGCCTCGGCCTGCCGCACTTCGCCGTGCCGGCCGTGCGCGACCTGTTGCACGACGTCGTGCGGGCACGGTGCAACATCGTCGTCAGCGGTGCGACGTCGTCGGGCAAGACCACGCTGCTGGGCGCGCTCGCTGCGCACATCGAGCCGACGTCACGACTCGTGACGCTCGAAGACGTCGCCGAGCTGCGGCTCGACCACCCCCACGTCGTGCGCCTCGAGACGCGTGATGCGACACCCGATGGTGTCGGTCGCATCGACCTCGAGCACCTCGTGCGGACCGCGCTGCGGCTGCGACCCGACCGACTCGTGGTGGGCGAGATCCGAGGTACCGAGGCGGTCCACCTGCTGCACGCGCTCAACACCGGCCACGACGGCTCGATGTCGACGGTGCACGCCAACAGTGCCACCGACGCGCTGTCACGGCTGGCCTCGCTCGTGCTGCAGGCAGCCCCGAACTGGCCACTTGCCGCTGTCCGCGACCACGTCGCCCGCGCCATTGACGTCGTCGTGCACGTCGAGCGCGGTCCCGACGGCACCCGTCGTGTGGTCGAGGTCGCCGAGGTACTGCCCGATGCCGAGCAGCGACTCGGGGTCAGGACACTGGCGCACACCGACGTCGTGGCACCGCTGTACCGCGTACGTCGATCGGTCGCGGCGTGATGTGCGCGCGACCTGCACGGGTCGCCACGCTCGTCCTGACCGTGGTCAGCGCGGTAACTACGGCCGCGCTCGTCGGTGTGGTGCAGAGCGCCGTCGTGCTCGCGGTCGGCGTCACTGCAGTGCGAGTACGCCCGCTGCTCGCGCCGGGGCGCGGACGGCACCGCACCGCACCCCGTACCGCTGATGTCACCGTGTCGCCCGACGCCGCGGTATGGGCTCAGTTCCTCGATGCCGTCGCCAGCGAGGTTCGCAGCGGCACCTCGCTGGCCGAGTCATGGGTCGAGGCAGCGCGTCGCCGTCCCGTCACGGGTCGCGCGGTCGCGCCGGGCCGATCGCTCGCGGCATCGCTCGCGCTCGACACCGATGACCGCGACGAGTCCGTGGTGTTGCAGGTCGCAGGCGCTGCGACCGTGTTGGGCGGACCGGTGGCGGCGACGCTGGACGCGGGCGCGGTCCTGCTCCGCGAGCGGGCGGCGGCTCGTGCGGATGCCGCGGCGCACAGCGCCCAGGCACGGCTGAGCGCGCGCGTCATGACGGCGGTGCCACTCGTGTTCGCCGGGTGGAGTGCCCTCAGCAGCGCATCGTTCCGCAGCGCCGTGACCAGTCCCGCCGGCGCCGTCAGCATCGTCATCGGCGCTGGGCTCAACGCTGGCGGATGGCGATGGATGCGCGCGGTGGTCGACCGGGCGGCGCCATGACCCGCCGGTGGCACGACTCGCGGCGGCACTCGTGACGAACGTTCTGACCATTGCGGTCGTGGTCGGCGCCTGGAGCCTCGGCCATGCGCTGGCTCCCGTCGTCCTCCACCACGCGGCGCCGGTATCGAACGCTGCCCCACCTCGTGGCCCACACCCCGCAGGGGACACCGACGGCACCCGAACCAGGTGGCACGCCGGTGTGGTCGGCGCGCGCCAGCGACTCCGCGCAGCACGCCGGGTCGCACTCGACCTGCCCGATGCGCTCGAACTGGTCGTCCTCGCCGTGCGCGCCGGGCACCTGCCGGCCGCCGCGTTGCGCAGCTCGCTCCCCCACCTACCAGCCTCGGTACGTCCCGCGTTCGCCGACGTCGTCGCGCGCGTCGACGGCGGTGCGAGGTTCGGCGATGCCGTGCGCGCACTCGTCGATCGCCTCGGCGACGACGCACTCGTGCTCGCCGACACCTTCGCCGCCGCGGACCGCTACGGCCTGCCGTTGGCACCGGTGCTCGAACGACTCGCCGACGAGGCACGTCGCCGCAGGCGGCGTCACGCCGAGACCCTCGCGCGTCAACTGCCCGTCCGGCTGTCGCTGCCGCTCGTGCTGTGCACCCTCCCGTCATTCGTGTTGCTCGCTGTCGTGCCGCTGTTGCTCGCCGCCCTGTCGTCGCTCGAGTGGTGACCACGACCCGCGACACACCCGATGGAGGATCCATGTCGCACCGCCTCACCCACACCACTGCCCGGTGGACCGCACTGGCCCACTCGCGCGCACTTCACCTCGAGCAGCAGCTCGAACGGCTGCTCAGCACTGCCGCGTCGAACTGGCGTGACGAGGAGGGGCAGGCGACCACCGAATACGCACTCGTGCTGCTGGGCGCCGCGCTGGTGGCCTTGTTGCTCGTCGCGTGGGCATCGAGCGGCGGTACCGCCGGGAAGATCGGCAGGCTGTTCGACCGCGTCATCGACTCGATCATCAAGAAGTTGTGATGCGTCGCACCGCCCGCCCCGACGGCGGCCAGGCAGTCGTCGAGTTCGCGCTCGCGCTGCCGCTCGTGTGCACGATGCTGCTCGGTGTCGTGCAGGTGGGCGTCGTGGTGCGCCACCAACTTGCGGTCCACGTTGCGGCCCGTGCCGCTGCGCGCGCCGCTGCGGTGTCTGCCGACGCCGCAGCGGCCGCACGCGCGGCCGCCGGTGATGCAGTCCGGCTGCAGCCACTCGCCGTCGACGTGTCCATCGGTCGGCTCCCGACCGGGGGCCTCATCTCGACCGTGCGCGTCGACGTTCGGTACACCGACCTCACCGACGTACCGATCATCGGCGTGCTCGTGCCACCCGTCGTGCTGCACGCCGACGTCACGATGACGATCGAGCCACCGTGAGCGAACTCGGCACGTGACCGGACGGGGCGACGAGTTCGAACCGACGCCGCTCAGCGCGGCCGACGCATGCCGCGCCGGTCCATCGACTTCTCGCGGGCACGCTGCTCGTCCTCGATGGCGGCCTCCTCGGCCACCAGGCGCTTCATGCTCTCGAGCCGCCGCACGTCGAGCGTGCCCGCAGCGACCGCCGAGTTGACGGCGCAGTCTGGTTCGGTGTCGTGCTTGCAGTCGCGGAAGCGACAGTGGTCCATCAGGTCGAAGACGTCCGCAAAGGCTCGCTCGATCCCACGGCCGCTGCTCCACAGGCTGACCGCCCGCACGCCGGGTGTGTCGATGAGCCAGCCACTGCCCGGCAGCGGCACCAGCTCGGCCGCGATCGTGGTGTGACGCCCTCGCTGGTCGCCCTCGCGCACCGCTGCCGTGGCCTGGCGCGTGTGGCCCACCAACGCGTTCACCAGGGTGCTCTTGCCCACACCACTGGCGCCCAGCAGGGCGATCGTCGACGTACCGGACGAGTAGCCGCGCAGCCGTTCGACCCCGTCACCCGTGATGCCACTGGCCGCCAGCACGTCGACACCCGGGGCCACGTCGCCCAGCGACGACACGGCCGCCTCGATCTCGGCAGTCTCGACCAGGTCGGTCTTGGTCAGCACGACGACGGGCCGCGCACCGCTGTCCCACGCCAGCACCAGTTCGCGCTCGAGGCGGCGTTGGTTGGGTGGCGCGCCGAGCGCGTGCACCAGCATGACGACGTCGATGTTGGCGGCAAGGGTGTGCGACTCGGCGCGCTGGCCGTCGAACGACGCCCGACGCACGAACGCACTGTGCCGCTCGAGCACCGTCGCCACACGTTCGCGATCGTCGCTCAGCACCACGAAGTCGCCCACCGCCACGTCGGCACCGATGTTGCGCACCCGCTCGACCGTGCCCGCCGCATCGACCAGCACCGTGCTCCAGCCGCGGTCGAGCCGCCCCACCCGACCGGCCGGGATCGGGCTGCCGAGCGCACGCCAGTGCTCGAGGGGCTCGGCAGCCCACCCAAGTCGGAGGTCGATCAGCGCGTCAATGACATCGAACGGTAGCGTTCGACGGGTCCGCACTCCCCCCGACGCGGACGAACGGAGGACCGGGCATGCTCGCCCGTTTGGCGCGTTTCAGCTTCCGTCGGCGCGGTGTGATGGTGTTCGCCATCTGGCTGCCGGCAATGGTGGTGCTCAGCATCGTCGGTGGTTCGCTCGGCGACTACCGCACCGAGTTCAACCTGCCCAACAGTGAGGCCCGCGAGGTCGTCGACCTCATGGCGTCGGCCAACCTGCAGGAGTTCGGCGGCGACCGCGCCCAGATCGTGTTCACCGCCCCGCAGGGCACCGACGACCCCGCCGTGCGCACGGCGATGGAGTCGCTGTTCGAGCAGGTCGATGCCATCGACGGCGTCGACCTCGTCAGCCCCTACTCGGAGGCGGGGGCGATGTTCAACAGTCCCACCGCACCGATCTCGTTCGCCCAGATCGCGTACGAGATCACCAGCCAGGCCGATCAGATCGCGCTGTCCGAGCGCATCCGCGATCTCGGCGCCGAGGTCCAGGCACCGGGGCTCGAGATCGAGTACGGCGGGCAGTTGTTCGCCGGCTTCGAGTTCCCGCCCAGCGAGGCACTCGGGTTCCTCGCCGCCGTCATCATCCTGCTGCTCGCGTTCGGCTCGGTGCTCGCGATGGGCCTGCCGCTCGGCACCGCCGTGTTCGGCCTCGTCAGCGGCATCGGCATCGTCGGCATCTCGTCGACGTTCTTCCGCATGCCCGAGTTCGCCACGCAGATGGCGGCGATGATCGGGCTCGGCGTCGGCATCGACTACGCGCTGTTCATCGTCACCCGCTTCCGCGACAACCTGCACCAGGGCCTCAGCCCCGAGGACAGCACGGTGGCCGCGGTCGACAGCTCGGGCCGCGCGGTGCTGTTCGCCGGTGTCACCGTCATGATCTCGCTGCTCGGCCTGTTCGTCGTCGGCCTGTCGTTCGTGCGCGGGCTTGCCGTCGCGGGTGCCATCGCCGTGCTGGCGATGATGGTCGCCTCGGTCACGCTGCTGCCCGCGCTCCTCGGCTTCGCCGGCGAACGTGTCGAGCGAACCACTCGTGCCGCCGCAGCGGGTGTCGCCCTGTGGGTCGCGACCTCGCTCGTCGGCGTCATCACCGGCAACTGGGGCCTCGTCGGCGCGGGCCTCGTCGTCGGACTGCTCACCTGGCTCACCCGGTTCCTGCCGTTCGCACGCCCGATGCGCACGCTGCTGCGCCAGCGCACGCCCAAGCCCCGCGAGCAGCAGTTCTGGTACCGCTGGAGCCGCGCTGTGCAGCGCCGTCCGTGGCGCGCCTTCCTCGGCGGCGCTGCCGTACTCGTCGTCCTCGCGCTGCCGCTGTTCGACATCCGCCTCGGGTTCGGCGACACCGGCAACCTGCCCGCCGACTACACGGCCCGCCGCGCCTACGACCTGGTGTCAGAGGGCTTCGGTCCGGGCTTCAACGCCCCGCTGCTCGTCGTGACCGACGACCCGACTGCCGACACCGACCGCATTGCCGCGGTCACCGCCGCGCTCGCCGCCGACCCCGGAGTCGCCGTCCCGCCGGTGGCCCAGCCGCTGACCGATCGCATCACCATCTGGACGGTGTTCCCCACCTCGAGCGCACAGGACGAGGCAACCACCGGTCTCGTCAACCGCCTGCGCGCCGACGTACTGCCCACCACCGGTCTCGACGTCAAGGTCGGAGGCTTCAATGCCGCGTCGGTCGACTTCTCGTCGTACCTCGCCGGCCGCCTCCCCTACCTCATCGGCGGCGTACTCGTGCTCAGCTTCCTCATCCTGATGCTGGTGTTCCGCAGCGTGCTGGTGCCGCTGAAGGCCGTCATCATGAACCTGTTGTCGGTGGGCGCCGCGTACGGCGTCATCGTCGCCATCTTCCAGTGGGGCTGGGGCCGCCAGCTCATCGGCGTCGGCAAGGAGGGGCCGGTCGAGGCATGGGCCCCGATGATGCTCTTCGCCATCGTGTTCGGCCTGTCGATGGACTACGAGGTCTTCCTGCTCTCGCGCATGAAGGAGGAGTTCGACCGCACCGGCGACAACGACTCGGCCGTGGCCGACGGACTCGCCGTCACGGCCCGCGTCATCACCGCCGCTGCGCTCATCATGGTCGCCGTGTTCTCGGCCTTCGTCCTCGGCTACGACCGACAGCTCAAGCTGTTCGGCCTCGGCATGGCCGTCGCCGTGTTCGTCGACGCCACGGTCGTGCGCATGGTGCTCGTCCCCGCCACGATGTCGTTGCTGGGCGCCCGCAACTGGTGGCTGCCGTCGTGGATCGACCGCTGGCTGCCGCACGTCAACGTCGAGGGCTCGCACGCACGGGGTATCGACCACGAACTGGCCGCGATGGCCGGGGACGGCAGCAGGTCGGCCGACGACGAGGACCCCGACGACGACGCCCACCTGGTCCCTGCCTGACCAGCCCATCGGCCCCGCAGACCCTTGTGCCACAGGGGTTCTGGCCCAGTGCCCAGTTATCCACAGGTCCGGGGCTCCTTGACAACGCCCCGCCGAATCCCCTAGCGATACACCGATGCCCCGTCCGCTCGTCATCGTCGAGTCGCCCGCCAAGGCGAAGACCATTGCCAAGTTCCTCGGCAGTGCGTTCGACGTGCGCGCCTCGGTGGGCCACGTCGCCGACCTGCCCAGCAAGGGCCTGTCGATCGACGTCGAGAACGGGTTCAAGCCCACCTACGAGCTGACGCTGCGGGGCAAGGACGTCGTCAAGGACCTCCGGGCGGCCATGAAGGACGCCAGCGAGCTGTACCTCGCGACGGACGAGGACCGCGAGGGGGAGGCCATCAGCTGGCACCTCCTCGAGTACCTCAAGCCGAAGATCCCCGTGAAGCGAATGGTCTTCCACGAGATCACCAAGGCTGCCATCGACCATGCCGTCAGCCATCCCCGTGGTATCGACTACGGGCTCGTCGACG
>JBMSSR010000106.1:0-9712 GCA_049424465.1 Ilumatobacteraceae bacterium | reverse complement strand
ATCGACAAGGTCGGCAAGGACGGCGTGGTCACGGTCGAGGAGAGCAACACCTTCGGGACCGAGCTCGAGTTCACCGAGGGCATGCAGTTCGACAAGGGCTATCTGTCGCCGTACTTCGTGTCCGATCCCGAGCGCCAGGAAGCCGTCCTCGACGACGCGTACATCCTGTTGCACTCGGGCAAGATCAGCACGGTGCAGGCGCTCCTGCCGGCGCTCGAGGGCGTCATGAAGACGGGCCGTCCGCTCGTCATCATCGCCGAGGACATCGAGGGCGAGGCACTCGCCACGCTGGTGGTCAACAAGATTCGTGGCACGTTCAACTCGGCGGCCGTCAAGGCCCCCGGCTTCGGCGACCGTCGCAAGGCGATGCTGCAGGACATGGCCGTGCTCACGGGCGGCCAGGTCGTCAGCGAGGAAGTCGGCCTCAAGCTCGAGAACGTGACCCTCGACCTGCTCGGTCGTGCCAAGCGCGTCATCATCAGCAAGGACAACACCACCATCGTCGACGGTGCTGGCGAGGCCGATGACGTGCAGGGCCGCATCAACCAGATCAAGGCCGAGATCGACAACACCGACAGCGACTGGGACCGCGAGAAGCTCCAGGAGCGCCTCGCCAAGCTCGCCGGCGGCGTGGCCGTCATCAAGGTGGGCGCTGCGACCGAGGTCGAGCTGAAGGAGAAGAAGCACCGCATCGAGGACGCCGTCTCGGCGACGCGTGCGGCGATCGAGGAGGGTGTGGTCGCCGGTGGCGGCACGGCCCTGCTCCGCAGCCGTCCGGCAGTGGCAAAGGTCGTCGAGTCGCTCACCGGCGACGAGGCCACCGGTGCACGCACGGTGTGGGAGTCCCTTGCGGCCCCGGCCCGTCTCATCGCCGACAAAGCCGGCCTCGAGGGCAGCATCATGGTGCAGCAGGTCGAGGCAGCCACCGGCAACATGGGCCTCAATGCGGCCACGGGCCAGATGGTCGACCTCGTCAAGGCCGGCATCATCGACCCCGCCAAGGTGACCCGTGCGGCGCTGCAGAACGCAGCGTCCATCGCGGCCCTGGTCCTCACCACCGAGTGTCTCGTCGCCGACAAGCCGGAGAAGAAGGCAGCGATGCCGGCCGGCCCCGGCGGCGGCATGCCCGGCATGATGTGACCGGTCTGCACCGGTCGTGAAGGAGGCACCCGAGGGTGCCGCAACGTCGAGGGTCGCTCGTGCACTGCACGGGCGGCCCTCGCTGCATGTCGGCGTCGGTCTGCCGTCGGCGTGCGGGCGGGCGCCCCGGACGCAGCAGCGAGGATCTGGCGGCGCCCAGCGGGCAGCACTGCACCGGTGACCGTCCCGTCGCGACGGTCAGGGACGGTCTGCGGCGCCCCCGGTGTCGCAGCTCACCAGTTGCGGCCGGCGGCCTTGACCATCCACGAGGCCACGAGCACACCGAAGCCCTCGGGGCGCACCGGCTTGCCGACGTACCAGCCCTGCACGAGGTGACAGCCGGCCTCCTTGCACACGCTGAGCTCGTCGACGGTCTCGATGCCCTCGGCGACCACGCGCAGGCTCATCGCCGCTGCGAGGTCGCACGCGGCGCGGAACATGTTGGCGGTGCGCTCGAGGTCGTTCTGGTCGGCATCGGCGAAGCGCCGATCGGCCTTGAGGATCGTGAACGGGTATTCGCGCAGGCGTGCCAGCGTCGAGGTGCCGGACCCGAAGTCGTCCATCGCCAGGCCGAAGCCCTTCAGCCGGAGGCGGATGAGCACATCGAGCGCGTCGGCGAGACGATCGACCTCGGCGGTCTCGGTGATCTCGAGCGTCCAGCGCGTGGGCTCGGCGGCGCTGCCGAGGATCTCGGCGGCCTTCTCGGGCAGACCGAGGTCGGCAAGGTCACGCACCGACACGTTGATCGACACGGTGGGCAGCGCCGCGAGCGCGGCGACGCGCGCCCGGTCGCGGGCGGCGCACCGCAGGACGCCCTCGAGCAACTGGCCGCTGCGGCCGGCGTCCTCGATGGCGGGGACGAACAGCTCGGGTGAGACGCCGGCGAGTGCCGGGTGGTCGAGGCGGACGAGCGCCTCGGCACCGACGACCTCTCCGCTCTCGATGTCCATGATCGGCTGGTACACGAGGTGCAGCAGGTCCTGGTCGAGCGCCTCGATCGCGGCGGCCGTGAGGCGCGAGCGCTCGTCGGCGCCGTCGTCGACGAGCCGACGTCCTCCGGTGCCGCTGTCGACGATCGTGCTGCGCTCGCGCAGCACATCCTCGATCTGGGTGATGTTGGCCGACTTGGCGCACGCCGCCACGACGTTGAACCCGCTCAACTCGGCGACCTTGCGCGCACCGTTGATGACTGCCTGATCGGCGCCGGTGAGCAGCACGAGGTTCGCACCCGCCTGCCGATCGGCGAGGGTGCGCATCACGGTCATGCCGTCGGTCTCGCCGAGCGACAGGTCGAGCAGGATGAGGTCGTGGTGCTCGGCGGTGCGGCGGTCGATCTCGGCGAGCGTCGACGCCGTGGCGGTGTCGTAGCCGAGGCTGCCGGCGATGACCGACAGCATCTCGCAGATCGCTGGGTCGTCATCGATGACGAGCAGGCGGGGTCGGGGGGTGCTGACGTCGGTCACTGGCCGGCCACCTTGCTCGAGTCGTCGTGGCGGATGCCCACGTTCTGCGACAGCACCTTGACGAGGTCGTCGCGCGTGAACGGCTTGGCGAGCGTGGCGACACCGGCCGCCTGCAGGGCCTTGATGCGATCGCTGAATCCGGTCATGAAGATGACCACCAATGATGGCATCAGCTCGACGAGTTCGCGGGCTACGTCGAGGCCGTCCATGTCGGCACGCAGGTTGGCGTCCGAGACGACCAACTGCGGCTTGAACTCGTCGGCGACCTTCAGCGCCTCCTCGGGTGTGTTGGCCGTCCGCGTCGACAGGCCGAGGTCGCCGATCCATGCGGCGACGAGATCGGCGAGGGCCGGCTCGTCGTCGATGACCAGCACCCGGCGCACCGCCCACTCGGTGGCGGTGTCGGCGGCCGGTTCGTGGAGCGCCTCACTGAACGCCGGGGGCAGAAAGATCGTGATGGTCGTGCCGGCACCCTCGGTGCTGTCGATGGTGGCCCACCCGCCGCTCTGCTGGGCGAACGAGTAGACCGTGGCGAGGCCGAGGCCTGTGCCGCTGCCCACCTGCTTGGTGGTGAAGAACGGCTCGAACGCCCGAGCGGCGACCTCGGCGCTCATGCCCTTGCCGGTGTCGGTGACGGCGATGGAGATCATCTCCCGTGCCGCGCCGTCGGAGGCAGTGGCCTCGCCGCGCCGCACGCGGATGGTGATCGAGCCCTTCGCGTCCATCGCGTCGCGGGCGTTGAAGATGATGTTGAGCAGGCCGCTCGACAGTCGACCGGGATCGACGACGACGTCGAGGCCCTCGCCCTCGACGTCGACATGCAGGTCGTGGGCTCCGTGGATGGCCTGGTCGACGAGCGGCCGCAGGTCGGCGAGGAACGTGTGCATGTTGATGGCGGTCGCCTCGAGCGGCTGGCTGCGTGCGAACGACAACAGCGACTTGGCGACGGTGGCGCCGCGCTCGACGGCCTCGACCGCCCTCGAGACGAACGTGCTGGCCTGCGCGTCGTTGGCCACGATCGGCTGTCGCTCGAGCATCTGCAGGTAGCCGAGCGTGATGAAGAGCAGGTTGTTGAAGTCGTGGGCGAGGCTGCCGGCGAGGACGCCGATGGCCTCCATGCGCTCGGACTGGGCGGTGCGCATGGCGCGGTCGCGCTGTTCGGTGACGTCGACGCACTGTAGGTACACGAGCCGCGGATCGGGCAGGGGGCGCACGTCGATCTGGAAGATGCGCATCGAGTTGGTGGCGTCGTCGGGTGCCGACCAGTGGTGCGTGTAGGTCGCGTCCTCGCCGGCACGCGCACGGTCGAGCATCGCGAGCACGGCGGTGCGAGCAGTGTCGTCGCTGGTGCAGACCATCGACTCGGTGACGAGTGCGCCGGCGGGGACACCGTGCTCGTTGTTGTTGGCCATCACGACGCGGTCGTTGGTGTCGATGACGGCGGTCCAGCCGGGCGAGCCCTGCAGTGCAGCAGCGAGCAGCGCTTCGCGGCGACGGCGCTCGCGCTCGCGCTGTGCACCCTGGTCGGCGCCGATGAGCAGCAGGGCGACGAGCAGCAGGCCGCCGACGCCCTCGAGGCCGAGGATGAGCCGCCGGAAGCGGGTGGGCGTACCGAAGTCGACGCCGGGCCGGGCCGTGAGCACGAACTCGGACGTGCCGATGGTGACCGCGGTGACGTCGAGGACCGCGCTCTGGTCGATGAGGCCGTCGTCGCCAATGACGTAGGTACCGCCGTTGTTGCTCCACAGGGGCGTGGCGCCCGGTGCGACGTCGCGGAAGAGGTCGACCGACGCGTTGCCCTGAGCGGCGATGGTGGGGGTGATGGCGCCCTCGAGCAGGGGCGGCAGACCGAGCGTGAACACCATGACCCGCGGCTGGTTCGACGCGTCGGGGAACAGCGGCACCACGTAGACGAGGTTGGGCTCGGAGCCGCCGTCGAGCGTGGGCAGGTCGAGCAGGTCGAGGTACTCGGACACGCCGAATGCCACGCTGCTCTGCAGCACGGCGGGGTCCTGCTGCACCACCCATGCGGCGAGCACGTCATCGAAGTCGGTGCCGAACTCGGACAGGACGGCGGTGACCTGCGGGGCGCCAGTCGCGTCGAACTCGACGAGCTGGACGCCGCGGACCGAGTCGTTGCCGAGCACGGTGACCTGGAGCGACTGGGCGAACCCGTCGGCAGTCAGGTCGGTCGCACTGGTGGCCTTGGTATTGACCACGTTGAGGTCGTCGGTGATGCCCTGCAGCAGGCCGACCGAGACGGTCTCGTTGGTCAGCCGCAGCAGGCTCTCGTCGCGCTGGTCCCAGAACGCGATCGTGAACAGCACGCTCGCGGCGGTTGCGGTGAGCATGCTGGCGGTGCCGAGCACCGGTCCGTAGATGCGCCGTCTGCGCATGAACGAGATGACGACGGCGCCGACGAAGATGCCGATCGCTGCGTGCAGTGTGTGCTCGGCCCAGCGGTTGCGGTCGACGAGGAGGCGGTGCTCGAACGTGCCGGCCACGAGTGCGACCGCGGACAGGTAGCCGAGCCGCAGTCCGAGGCGGCTCGGCAGGGTGTCGGGGTGCGCGCTGCGCCGAAACGCGGGCGCGGCGAGCACCGCGGTGCCGAGTGCCGAGACGAGCAACGCGGTGGAGCCTGAGTTGGCAAGATTGCCCGCAACCGTGCCGAGTACGGCGCCGGCGATCGCGCTGGGGTTTGCCGGCCACAGCGCGATGGCGATGACGACCACGGCGATGTCGAGTCGCACCGTCCCCGTGACGAACGACACGACGAAGGCCAGGACGAGGTACGCCGTGGCGACGAGCGTGGGATGCGACCAGTCCGGCAGTCGACGATGACGCCCCGAGACGTCGAGCACGGCGTGATCCATACCGCCGCGAGCGTACTCAGTGGAGTGGGAACCAGAGGTGGGCATCGACCGTGGCTCGGAGCGTGTGGTGTGTGCGGCCGACCGGGGTCAGGCCCTGCACTGCCAGCCGTCGACCTTGCCCACCGTCTCCTTGGCGCTGGACTTGCCCTGCACGATCGTGGCGATCGTGGAGTAGTCCTCGTAGCCAGTGCCGTCGGTGTTGACACAGTTCTTGGCAGGAGTGGTGAGCACGTCGGTGCCCCAGGTGATGGTCTGGCCCTTGGAGATCGACTTCGACACCGACAGGAAGAACGCATTGTTCATCGTGTTCACGGTCGACCCGTTCATCTCGACGACCTGCACCGTGATGGTGATCGTGGTCGAGGCATTCGCAGTGCACCGCACGCTGGCCGAACCGGTGAGCGTCACACCGGTGCTCGACAGCGCGGGCTGGTTCGCCGTGACCGAGCAGCTCACCGACGTGTTCGTGAACGAGGCCGTGGCGAAGGCCAGATCGGTGGTGGCGAGGCCGAGCACCGACGCAGCCGCGACCGTGGTGGTCAGCAGTGCTCGCAGGCGTCGGGTGAGGATCACGAGAGTGTTCTACCACCGGACTTCGCCACGTTGCACGCTTTTGTCGCCACATTCCGTGATCTTGACGGCATTGGCGTCAGTCGGTCACCGTGGGTGTGGGCTGTGGGCCGTGCGACCCATTTCTCGCGCGCTCAGTGGTCGGGCGAGCCGAGATGGTGAGGCAGGGCCGCACGCGTGTCGGCGGCGGGGGGGGGGGGGGCGGCGGCGCGCCCCCGCACGGCCGAGCAGCCCGCTGTTCGCCGTCGACCGGTCGTCAGCACGACCAGTAGTCGAGCTTGCCGAGGCGCTCCGACACCGTCTGGCCGCCGCCGCTGATGGTGGCCACGGTGTAGAAGTCCTCCTTGCCCTCCGGGTCGGCGTTGGGACACGTCGCGACCGGGGTGTTGACCTTCCAGGACGTCTTCAGGCCCTTGGTGAGGGCCTTGCTCGAGCTGGTGAAGAACGCGCCGCCGAGCTGATCGATGATCGTGCCGTCGAGCTCGACGACCTGCACCGTGACGGTGACGCTCGTGGACATCGACGCCGTGCAGTCGACGGTGCTGTACCCGCCGAGCTGCTTGGTCGTGTTGACCGAGGGCAGGGCCGACGTGACCGAGCACGTGAGCACCGAGTTCTTCAGCGAGACGGTGGCGTCGGCGGTGGGTCCCGAGAACACCGACGTGAGCAGTGCGGTGGTGGTGGCGAGCACGCCGACGGTGGTGAGGTTCCTGCGTCGTGTCATCGGACCTCCTCGGGTCGAGCCGGACGGCCCCGGCGGGCGCCGTACCGGGTGGTGCGGCTTCACCCTTGTTGTCGGCTCCTCCGGCGGGGTGCTTGAGCGCGTTGCCGCGATCTTGAGCCCACTGAGACCTCTGTCACGAGGGCGTCAAGGGTGACGTGCGCGTGGGGGACTCGACCGGCGACGACGTGGTGGTGACGTCCCGACGACGAACTGCTGGTCAGCAGCTCCAGTTGTCGGTCTTGCCGATGCGCTCGGTCTGGGTCGAGCCGCCGGCGGAGATGAGGGCCACGGTGGCGTAGTCCTCCTTGCCGGCACCATCGGTGTTGACACACGCCTTGGCGGCGGTGGTGACGGTCCACGAGACCGCCTTGGTCGACTTGACGAGCGACTTGGTGGACGAGATGAAGAAGGCGTTGCCCATCGTGTTGACGGTGCTGCCGTCGAGCTCGACCACCTGCACGGTGACGGTCACGCTGGTGTTGGCGCTGGCGGTGCACGAGACGTTGGCCGAACCGCTGAGCTGCTTGGTCGACGAGAGCGTGGGCAGCACGGCCGTGAGCGAGCACGACACCGAGCTGTTCTTGATGGACACCGTGGCGCCCGCCGGAGTGGACGACACGGCACCGACCGCCAGCCCGAGGATCAGTGCGATCCGGAGTGCTCGTCCGCGTGTCATGCCCTTGTTGTAGCACCGCCCCGCACCACTTTCCACGGCCGAATCGTCACAATGAGTGATCTTGACCGTGTCGGGATCTGTTACTCGTGGTTTCCACACCAAGTGGTCGCAGATTCGCTCGTCGTGGTCGTCCGGGGAGGGTCACCCGGCCAGTTCGGCCGTCAGTCGGTCCACGATCGCCGACACGTCGAACGGTTTGACGACGACGGCTGCAACCCCCAGGGCGCGGAGGCGGTCGGCGGTGCCGGGTGCCGCGTCGCCCGTGACGACCCAGATCGTGGGAGGTGCTGGTGCGACGCGTAGTTCGCCGAGCAGGTCGGCACCGTCGCCGTCGGGGAGGTCGAGGTCGACCATCACGAGCGCCACCGGACTGCCGACGGTGCCTGCGTCCAGGTCGTGCAGCACCGTACGGGCCTCGAGCAGGGACGGCGCCGTGAGGAGTCGGCAGTCGGGAACGAGCGCAGCGATGTGCGTCATCAGCTCGCGGTTCAGCGCATCGTCCTCGACGTACAGCACCGTGCGCGCAGCAGGTGTCATGCGGTCACGCTACTGAGGCGCGGTCGGGGGAGGGGCCGGTCCGCGCCGGGCAGCGCCGACTACCATCGGGTGCCATGGCCGACGACGCCGGCAAGCGGCCGTTCTGGATGCACCAGCTCGTCGAGTACATCCTCGGCGGGGGACTGGTGGCCGCAGGCGTGCAGAGCCCCGAGCCCGTGGTGCCGGCAGCCGTCGGGGGCCTGCTGCTGCTGTACGCGGCGTGCACCAAGAGCTCGATCGCTGCGTTCCGCCTGCTGTCGCGTCGGGTGCACCGGGTCGGCGACCCCGTGGTGGTGCTGGTCGAGGCGGCCGCCGCGGCCCAGCCGTGGGTGGCGGTCGACGTGGCCGGCCGGGCGGCGATCGGCGCAGTCGCGTTCGTGCACCTCGTCGTGTGGTGGCAGAGCACGTACACCGAGCGGGTGCCCCGCCAGCAGCGCCGCGCTGCGGCACGCACCGCCGCCGGCGCGGTGGCGCCGTCGACGGCCCCTGGCGAGCCCGCAGGTGACCGCGCGACCGACGTCGGCCGCTCGCTCGGGAGGGCGGTGGCCCGTGGGATCGTGGCGGCGCGCCGTCGCGGCGACGGTCGGTAGCCTCCGGAGCATGTCGTTCGATCCCCCGGCCCCCGACCTCGACAAGATGCTCACCGCCTGGGACGAGTGGGAACGTGGCGAGCAGACCCCCGGCCGCGTGCTCGCCAACCTGAAGACGGCTGGTTTCGCCCAGGTGCTGCGGCAACTGCGCGAGCAGGGCTGGACTCCCACCGCCTGACGTGACGATCGGCGGCGCGTTCCCGTCGCGGCGTCGCGGCGGCGCGCAGCAGGTGCCACGACCGTCCGACTGGCGGCCGGGCGAGCCGGCGTCGTGGCCCGAGCCCGCGTCGGCGGTCGCCGTCGCCCCCGTGGCGCCCCGGCTCGCTGCGGGGCCTCTCGTGGCGCCCGCTCACCCCGACGACTTCTCCCACCCACTGCGCCCCGACGGCAGCCGCGCGTCGGCGGTCCTGGCGGTGTTGGTCGACGGTCCGGCCGGTGCCGAGGTCCTGCTCACCCGCCGGTCGGCACACCTGTCGCACCACGGCGGTGAGATGAGCTTCCCCGGTGGCCGTGTCGACCCCGGCGAGGGCTACGCCGAGGCGGCGCTGCGCGAGGCGCACGAAGAGGTCGGCCTGCCGCCCTCGGCGGTGTCGGTCCTCGGCGCGCTCGAGCCGATCAACACGTGGGTGAGCCGCAGCTGGATCGTGCCGATCGTCGCGCGTGCCGACGGGCAGGCCGCCGACTGGGCATCGCTCGCGCCCGCGACCACCGAGGTGGACCGGGTGCTGTGGGTGCCGCTCGTCGAACTGACCAGACCGGGGACGTTCCGCGAGGAGCGGTGGCGCACCGACCGCGGCGAGCTCGCGATCTCGTTCTTCGAGCTCGACGACGAGACCGTGTGGGGTGCCACCGCCCGCATCCTGCGCGCCGTGCTCGGCGCGGTGCACGGCGGTACACCGCGCTGAGCCGACGGCGCGCGGCGGTCGGCACCGTGTGTCACGGGCCGCCGGCGAGGCGGACCGCGGCGTAGAACACCTGGGCCCACCACCGACAGGTCGTGCGCAACCACACCGATCGAGTCGCGCAGTGGTCGAGCATGTCGTGAAGGAACCGGTCGTCGACACCCTTGCGGCTCGGCGAGTTCCACTGGTGTGTGTCGTAGCGACATAGATATGATGCAAGGTAATTTTGGTCCGTTG
>JBMSSR010000105.1:0-9772 GCA_049424465.1 Ilumatobacteraceae bacterium | reverse complement strand
CTGCCGAACAGCTCGCGGCGGAACGGTACGCGAAGCGGGCGGTCCGGTTCGCTGCTGAGGTCGACGGCATGGTCCGCACCACCGCTGATCTGCCCACCCTGCAGGCCCACCTGTTGCGCAAAGCCCTCACCTCCTTCGGCGGCCGGCACACCACACCGCCAAGCACATGACCGGCACCCGCATCATCGGCGACGCCAACGACTTCGAACTGATCCGACCAGACGGGGTGGTGATGTGGTGCCCACCCAGAGGAGTCGCCAGCAACGCACCACCCGGCGCACCACCCGGCGCACCACCCGGTGCGGCGCGCCGTGGCGTCTCGACCCGCACCCACCGATCAGGTGCCGAATGCCTGACGTCGGTCACCCCCGTGCTGGCCGGGCACCTCTAGCCTCGACTCGATGCGACGAGCCGACCGTACCGTGGCTCGCCGGTGGGCGGCCGGCGACCCCCGCGCCGCCGCGGCGTTCGAGGTCCGCGACGACCACCTGCTCGGCGAGGCGCTCGTCACCGATGCCGTCGCTCCCGACGGCGGGCGTCGGGCCGAGTACGACCAGGCGTCGGGCCCGTTCCACCGGTATCGCCGCGTCGCCCAGGCCGACCCCGACGGCAGCGTCGTCGAGACCGTCACCTATCGGTTGCGCATCCCGTGGTTCGGCTGGCTGTTCGCGCTGCCGGTACGGCGCGCCGTCCTGCACCGTCACACGACGTCGTGGACCGGCACGTGGTGGGCGCCACCCGACCGGCTCACCGAGCGCCAAGCCCGCACGCTCGGACTGCTCGCCAGCGCGTCGATGACGGCGACGTTCGCCAACACGCTGTTCACCCAGACATCGCACTTCGCCGCTGATCGATTCGGTGTGGGCTCGAGCGGCCAGGGCCTCGGTGGCGCCATCGTGCGACTCGGCATCGTCATCGCGCTCCCCTTCAGCGTGCTCGCCGACCGGATCGGCCGTCGCCGGACCCTCATCACGCTGGCGTGGGCGACACCGCTGCTCTGCCTGCTCGGCGCGGCCGCCCCGTCGTTCTGGGCGCTCGTCGCGACGCAGACCGTGGCACGGCCGATCGGCATCGCGCTCGCGACCATTGCGATCGTCGCGGCAGCCGAGGACATGCCGCGCAACTCGCGCGCCTATGCGCTCAGCGTGCTCGCGATGGCATCGGGCCTCGGGGCGGGCGTCGCCGTCGGCGCGCTGCGGCTCGCCGACCTCGGACCCGACGGGTGGCGATGGGTGTACGTGCTGGCGCTCGTCTGGCTCCCCGTTGCTGTGGTGCTGCACGGACAGTTGCTCGAGACGCGGCGCTTCGAGACGGTGCACCGCATTGCGCCACCGCTCCCGCGCGGCCGGTTGACGCTCGTCGCTGCGGTCGCCGTCACGGCCAACCTGTTCATCGCGCCGGCCTCGTTCTTCCAGAACCGGTATCTCGACACGGTACGCGGCTACTCGGCTGGCGGCATCGCGCTGTTCACGCTCATCACCGCGACGCCGGCGTCGGTCGGGCTCGTGCTCGGCGGTCGGCTCGCCGACACCATCGGGCGCCGGCAGCTCATCGTCGTGTGCACCCCCATCAGCACGGTGTGCCTGGTCGCGAGCTTCTGGGTCGCCGGCCCAGCGATGTGGCTCGCCACGTTCGTCGGTGGCTTCACGGCAGCGATGGCCTATCCCGCGTACGCGGTCTACCGCACCGAACTGTTCCCCACCGGCAACCGCGGCTGGGCAAACGGCCTCGTGACGGCGACCGCACTGCTCGGCGGCAGCGTCGGCATCATCGTCGTCGGCGTCCTGCTCGACCGGACGGTGTCGTTCGGCGCACTCATGACGGTGGCTGGCCTCGGACAGCTCGTCGGCGCGTGGCTGGCATGGAAGTGGTACCCCGAGACCGCGCACCTCGAGCTCGAGCAACTCAACCCGGACGACCCGCTCATCGCTGCCGAGTAGACCCTGCGACTGCCGTGTGCACGGCGCACACCTCGGTGTCGACGTACGTCAGCTGACGAGTCGTTCGAGCAGGATGCGCCGAGCCTCGCCGAGCCGGTCGATCGTCACGGCGGCGTCGCGACTCTCGCCACCGTGGTCCGGATGTGCCTCACGCAGTCGGTCGCGGAACCGCGACATCACGTCGCGCTTGCTCACCTTTGCAGTGCCCATCGGGAAGCCCAGCACGTCGAGCGCCCACGCACGCGGGTCGGCGATGCCGACGAGGTCTGCACGCGCGATGCCGGTGATGTCGGCGACGAACGATGGTCCGATCGGGCCACGCCACCTCATCGCACGGTGCAGCACCGCACCGACCTGCGCACGCGCGCCGACGTCGAGGCGCTCGAGCGCATACACCGCACCCAGCACCTGGGCGAGCGGTCGCCCCATCGAGTGGAGGTCGAACTCGACGTTGCTGGCGTCACCGTTGAGCTGGTGAACGCTGGCTGCCAGGCCATGGCGGTCGACCTGATAGCGGTGCATCAGCCGGGGCTGCACGACGCGCTCGCCGCGCACCACCTGGTCGATGAGGCGACTGATGTCGGACCACTGGTCGGGATCGACGTCGGGCAGGTACGCCGCGACGACCGCAGCGAGCAGCACGCCGCCGAGGCCCGGCGCCGGGTCGGTGGGCAGCACGAGGTGCCCGAGCGCCAGCCGCCGCGTCGCCATCGCCGGCTTGGTGTGCCAGATCTGCAGCTCGGCCAGCAGCATGTGTCAGACGAACGGTCGCAGCAGCTCGTGCAGCTCGGCAGCGAGGCTTGCTGCCTCGTCGTGGTCGGGCTCGTCGTCGTCGGCGAGCGCACCGGCGAGCTCGTCGGCCAGTTCGCACGTGCGCGCCCACAGGCGAGGGTCGACGCCGTAGGGCGGGCGGGCAGGCTCGGCCACGTCGAGGGCATCGAGCAACTGCTCGAGGCCGTCGGCATCGAGCGGGTTGCGGCGCAGGCGGTCGCCCATCAGGAAGAACGTCGTGAGCGTCTCGAACGGCAGTCGCTCGTCGTCGTCGCTGCCGCCGTCGGGGAACACACCGTCGGGGATCGCTGCCTCGATCATGTCGAGTACCGAGTCGACGACGTCCTCGTCGTCCGCGTGCACGACGAGCACCTCGCCCTCCCACGCGAACGGGCGCTGCTGACGGAGCAGCACGCGTGTGACGGCCTCGCGCTCGGGGACCTCCCAGTCGGACATGTCGTACTCGGTCACCATGCGGCCCGGCTCGAGCGGCAGTTGCACGGGCGCATCGACGAGCGACTGGCCGACGACCTCGACGTCGTCGTCACCGCTGCTGTTGTCGATGCCGAACTGCTGCTCGACCGACGCGATGACCGAGTCGGCAGATGCCTCGAATGCATCCGGCACGATGAGATCGGTACCGTCCCACTGGTGGGGAACCTCCGCCTCGGCGAGCTGCGCGGCGAGCTCGGCCTGGTGGTCGAAGGACCACCCCGACAGGTCATAGACCACCCGACTCTGGTCGGGGTCGGCAGGATTCCAGTCGTCGGTCACCGCGCCGACGCTATCTGCCCCCGCCGCCGAAGACCCGTTCGAGGAACCGGCCGATCCGCTCGTACTCGTCGAGTTGAGTGGCGCGCTGGCGGAAGCCGTGGCCCTCACCCGCGTACACGTGCAGCTCGGCATCTCCGCCCGCCGCGCGGACGCGGTCGACGAACACCCGACTCTGCTCGACCGGCACCACGGGGTCGACATCACCGTGCAGCACGAGGAGCGGGCGAGTGACGAAGCGGTCGGCGTTCCACACCGGCGAGCGACGTCGATAGTCGTCGGCTGCTGCCGGCAGTGCGCCCACGAGCGTGTCGGTGTAGTGGCGCTCGAAGCGATGGCTCCGCTCGGTGAGGTCGACCAGGTCGGAGACCGGGTAGGCGACTGCGGCCGCTGCGTACAGGGAGGGATCGGCAGCGATCGCTCCGAGGGCCGTGAAGCCCCCGGCCGAGCCGCCCATCAGCACCGTTCGACCCGGGGTGCCGATCCCGCGGCCGTGTGCCCAGCGCGTCGCCGCCAGCGTGTCCTCGACGTCCATCACACCCCACTCGCCGCGCAGCGACTGCTGCGACGCCCGACCGTGTCCGGTGCTGCCGCGGTGATCGGGCACGAGTACGTGCCACCCCCGCGAGCACCAGTACGCGATGCGCGGCATGAACGTGACCTGCCATTGGTCTGTCGGACCACCGTGCAACCACACGATGAGGCGCTGCGTGGCGATCGACCGTTCGGCGACGTCACGCCGACCCGGCAACCCGATCGAGGTCGGGTCCTGGTCCGGCTGCGAACCCGGGGGCGAGTACAGGCGCGCGTGCACGACGCCGTCGGCCACCGGCACCTCGTGCAGTGACGGCTCGATCAACTCGTCGCGCCACGGGCTCGACAGCCACTCGCTCGGTGGCCCGACCGCGACCGTGCGGCGCGACCAGTCACGCGTGTCGTACAGCACCACCTGCGTCGGCGTGCGGCCGCCGGTCCGTAGCGCGACCACGTTGGTGCCGAACCAGTCGAGCTGGCCGTGTACCGCCTTGGCCACCTCGACCACCGACGCCGACACAGTGCTGTCGACGAGTGTGGCGACGCACAGCCGGCCGAACCCGCCCTCGTTGCGCGTGTACGCCACCGACCGGCCGTCCGGTGAGACCGCGTACGAGCGCTGACCCGGACCCCACGTCGGACCTGCGTGCTCGAACGGCTCGTCGACGACCGGTCTCCCGTCGCGCCACACGTTCAGCCAGCCGCTGTCGTCGCGCACGCACCACACCGAGCCCGTCGCGTCGGAGCGAACCTGCTGCACCGCGCCGGGCGGGTCGACCACGGTCGTCCCGTCGCTGCAGCACACCACCGAGTGGTCCCACGGCATGTCGGGCTCGTCCCACGCGTTCCATCCTGCGAGTGGGTGACCAGCAGCGCTCGACGGCATGGCGCACACGTCGAGGACGAACGAGTGCCGGCCGTCGTCGTGGCGTCGCACCGCACCGGTACCGACGTCGACCGACCACACCTCGGCCATGTCGACGGTGTACGCGACCGTCGCGCCGTCGGCGAGCGCCACCGGCCCGCTGATCGACCTGTCGGCGCCACCGTCGGTGAGGCGACGGGCCGACGACCCGTCGAGGGGTTGCAGCCACAGGTCGCCGTCGACGGCCAGGTACACGGCTGTCGAGCGGTCGAGCGTCAGGCACCACGAACCGCCGCCGAGCGACCGGGCCGGCCGGAGGGCAGGCGCGGTCGCCAACAGACGGTCGGGCTCGAGCGGACCGTCCGACCCCTCGGGGAGCGGCAGGTCGTGCACGGCGAGGTGCGCCACCCCGTCCACCGAGCAGCCGTACACCACGCAGCCCACACCGAGTCGCGGTTCGGACACCTCGGTACGGGACAGGCACAGATCGGCGGGGACGCGCGGCACGAGACCGCAACCTACCCAACGAGTACCGTGGGGCCGTGCCCACGTCCTCGCAGCGCCCCGACCGCAACCTCGCCCTCGAACTCGTGCGCGTCACCGAGTCCGCAGCGCTCGCTGCGTCACGCTGGGTCGGGCGCGGCGACAAGAACGGCGCCGACGGAGCAGCGGTCGACGCGATGCGCACCGTCATCAACACCGTGCCGATGGACGGCATCGTCGTCATCGGCGAGGGCGAGAAGGACGAGGCACCGATGCTGCACAACGGCGAGCAGGTCGGCGACGGCACGCAACCGCGCACCGACGTCGCCGTCGACCCCATCGACGGCACGACGCTGACCGCGTTCGGTCGTGCCAATGCCATCTCGGTCCTCGCCGTCAGCGAGCGCGGCACGATGTTCAACCCCGGCCCGTGCGTCTACATGCACAAGATCGCGGTCGGGCCCGACGCGAAGGGTTCCATCGACATCACTGCGACGCCGACCCAGAACCTGCGGTGGATCGCCAAGGCGAAGGGCGAGTCGGTGCGCGACCTCACGGTCATCATCCTCGACCGGCCTCGCCACAACGAGCTCATCGCCGAGGTGCGAGCCACTGGCGCACGCGTCAAGCTCATCACCGACGGCGACATCTTCGGCGCACTCGCGACGGCCTGGCCCGACGCCGGCGTCGACGTGCTGTTCGGCGTCGGCGGCACCCCTGAGGGGGTCACGGCCGCTGCAGGCCTGAAGTGCATGGGCGGCGAGATCCAGGGCCTGCTGGCGCCGCGCGACGATGCCGAGCGAGCCGCGGCGATCGAACTCGGGTACCGCTTCGACACCGTGCTCACCACCGACGACCTCGTGCAGGGCGACAACTGCTTCTTCGCCGCGACCGGCGTCACCGACGGAGACCTGCTGCGCGGGGTGCGCTACGAGCGGCGCGGCGCCCGCACGCAGAGCCTGGTGATGCGGTCGAAGAGCGGCACGGTGCGCATGATCGACGCCTACCACCGCATCGACAAACTGTCGTCGTTCGCCTCGGTCGACTACTGACCCAGGTGCCGGTCCGCCGGCGGCCTCACGACTCGGGCGGGCTGCCGCCCTCTGCCACCCGTCGCGCGACGAAGGCATCGAGTGATTCCCTCGTCGTGGCGTCCATGGGCGGCGCCTCGAACTCGTCGAGCCAGCGCTGCCACACACGCGTCGCCCGGTCGGAGGCGTCCCGTCCGCCGGCGTCGGTCCACTGCCCCGAGTTGTGCCGGGTGAACACGCTCGGCTCGTGGAAGGCCGTCTCGAAACGCGTCATCGTGTGCTGGGCGCCGAAGAAGTGCCCGCCGGGAGGCACCTCTGCCAGCGCATCGAGCGCCAGTTCGGCGTCGTTCACCAGGATCGGGCGGAGGCCCTCGGCGACGATCTCGAGCGCCTCGACGTCGAGCACGAACTTCTCGTAGCTCGCCACCAGACCGCCCTCCTGCCAGCCGGCGGCGTGCAGGACGATGTTCGCACCGCCGAGCAGCGCACCCATCAGCGACACCATTGTCTCGTACGCACCCTGGGCGTCATCGGTCGGCGACGAGCTCGCGGCCTGCGACCGCCAGGGTACGCCCAGGTGGCGCGCGAGCTGGCCACTGGCGATCGCCGCTCGCATCGCCTCGGGCGAGCCGAACGACGGCGAGCCGCTGCGCATCTCGACGTTGGACGTGAACGCGCCGTACACCACCGGGGCACCCGGCCGAGCGATCTGCGAGAGGCAGATTGCGGCGACTGCCTCGATGTGCTGCAGCAGGAGCGCTCCGGCGAGCGTCACCGGCGCCATCGCGCCCGCCAGCGTGAAGGGCGTCATGATGACCATCTGACCGGCACGCGCGAGGTCGATGATGCCGAGGCTCATCGGGATGTCGAGCTGCCACGGCGAGTTGGTGTTGATGTTGGTCCAGGTGTGTACCGATGCGCTGAACTCGTCGTGGTCGACCCCGAATGCCAGTCGCACCATCTCGAGCTGGTCCGCCACAGCGGCTCGCCCGCGCGACGACACGTGCACCGGCTTGTCCGACTCGGTGAGCCCCGTGTACAGCGTGCGCAGGTGTCGCTCCGGCAGCGGCACGTCCTGTGCCTCGGTCGTCGCCGAGACGCTGTGCATCACGTCGCACCGCTGCGTCATCCGGGTGAAGTCGACGTAGTCGGACAGCGTGCCCGGTCGACGGCCGCGCACGCGGTCGCTCGAGTAGGGCGGACCGCCGACGGGGAAGAACAGCACGCTGTCACCACCCACCCGGACCGTGTGCTCAGGGTTGCGCGCCCGCAGCTCGAACTCGGACGGGACCGTCGACAACAGCTGGCGGGCGAGGTCGCGGCCGACGCGCACCATCATCGTCTCGGCATCCACGCGAGCCCCTGCTGCGGCGAACAGGTCGCGCGCTTCGGGCAGCAGCACCCGCACACCGTGCTGCTCGAGCTGCAGCAGCGCCGCCTCGTGGAGGTGCGCCACCTCGTCGTCGGTGAGCGCCTTGGCCGTGCCGTACGGGTTGTGGGGGTGGCGCAGCGGCTCGTGGTCGCGCTGCGGCCGCGCGACGGGGGCACCCCTTCGACGGTCGCGTCCGGGTCGTTCTGCCATGTCGTGCGTTCCCCTCTCACCGGCGCGCTGCGCCAGCGATCCCACTACTCGCGGCGTACTCGAGCGCTGAGCCGACGTGCCACCGCACGCGGCGTCACCGAACTGATCGACACGAGCACCCGGTAGAGACGACCGGGGACGCTGAGCGGCCGGCCACGCGCCACGTCGGCCAGCGCCGCTGCAGCCACCTCGTCGGCGTCGAGCCACATGAACCGCGGGTAGGTGGCGCTGCGGCCGCTCGGGTTGCTGACGCTGATGAACTCGGTCCGCGTCAGGCCGGGGCACAGCGCGGTCACCCTCACCCCCGTGCCGCGGACCTCCTCGTGCAGGCTCTCGGTGAGGCTCGTCACGTACGCCTTCGTGGCCGCGTACACGGCCAGGTCGGGGGCCGGCTGGAAACTCGCCACGCTGCTGACGTTGAGCAGATGACCCGTGCCCCGCGGCACCATCGTGCGCAGCGCCGCGTGGCTCAGACGGGTCAGCGCTCGGACGTTGAGCGCCACCTCACGGTCGAGCCGGTCGGGATCGAGCGTGTGGAACGAACCGGATGTGCCGAACCCCGCGTTGTTGACGACCAGATCGAACCCTCGGTCGGCGATCGCCTGCTCGACGGCCTTCACGCCGACGTCGGTCGTCAGGTCGGCGACGAGTACCTCGATCGACGGGTGTGCGGCGGCAAGTTGCTCGAGCCGGTCGGCGCGACGGGCCACCACCACGGTGGGGATGCCGGCGCCGCCGAGGAGGCGGGCCATGGACTCACCGATGCCGCTGCTGGCACCGGTGACCAGCGCTGACGAGAACGGAGGTGCCGTCATGACCACGCGCCGACGGAGCCCAGCACCGTCCGACGACTCGGGCTCAGTGTGCGCCCTGCGAGGTGCCCACGACACCGCCGGACGCAGCGAGGCGGGCATGTGCACGTGCCAGCGCCGACACGGCCTCGGCGTCGTGCTCCTTGCGCAGCGACTCCTCGGCCCGCTCCTTGGCGCGCAGTGCGCGCCCGCGGTCGATCTGCTCGCCCAGCTCGGCGACATCGCTGAGGATGCTGACCGTGTTGCCCGACACCTGCACGAATCCGCCGTGTACCGCCACGTCCAGCACGCTGCCGTCGGCGAGCGTGATGCGTGTGTGGTTCTCGATGAGTGCGGCGAGGAACGGCGCGTGGCCCGGCAGGAAGGCGATCTCGCCGCCACCCAGGGTGCGGGTGACGACCTGTGTCGCCTCGCCGGTGAAGAGGACCTTCTCCGGCGAGACGAGACGGACTTCCATCGTGGCCGACATGGCGGTCAGCCCGCCTGCTCGGCGAGGGTCTTCGCCTTGGCCAGCACCTGGTCGACGCCACCCACGTTCAGGAATGCCTGCTCGGGCACGTCGTCCAGTTCGCCGCGCAGGATGGCGTCGAAGCTCTCGACGGTCTCGGCCACCGGGACGGTCTCGCCCTTCACGCCGGTGAAGACCTCGGCCACGTAGAACGGCTGCGACAGGAAGCGCTGGATCTTGCGGGCGCGCGACACGGTGAGTCGGTCCTCGTCGGACAGCTCGTCGAGGCCGAGGATGGCGATGATGTCCTGCAGCTCCTTGTAGCGCTGCAGGGTCTCCTGCACGCCGCGGGCCACCTGGTAGTGACGGGCGCCCACGACCTCGGGGGTGAGGATCGTCGACGTCGACGCCAGCGGGTCCACTGCCGGGTAGATGCCCAGTGCGGCCACCTGACGGCTCAACTCGGTGGTCGCATCGAGGTGGGTGAAGGTGGTGAACGGCGCCGGGTCGGTGTAGTCGTCGGCGGGCACGTACA
>JBMSSR010000104.1:0-9809 GCA_049424465.1 Ilumatobacteraceae bacterium | reverse complement strand
GGCAACTGCATCTTCACCAACACGGCGCTCACCGCCGACGGTGACGTGTGGTGGGAGGGCATGTCCGACACCAAGCCGGGGCGGGCAACCGACTGGCGCGGCAACACGTGGACACCCGAGTCCGAGACACCGGCTGCGCACCCCAACGCGCGGTTCACGGCGCCGGCGGCCCAGTGCCCCAGCATCGCCGACGAGTGGCAGGACCCGGCCGGCGTGCCGATCAGCGCGATCCTCTTCGGCGGGCGCCGCCGCACCACGGTGCCGCTCGTGACCCAGGCCTTCGACTGGGAGCACGGCGTGTTCCTCGGCAGCATCATGGCCAGTGAGACCACCGCCGCCCAGCAGGGCGCGGTCGGCAACCTCCGTTTCGACCCGATGGCGATGCTCCCCTTCTGCGGCTACAACATGGCCGACTACTTCGCCCACTGGCTCTCCGTCGGCCGTTCGACCGATGCATCGAAGCTGCCGAAGATCTTCTTCGTGAACTGGTTCCGCCGCGACGAGTCGGGTCGGTTCCTGTGGCCCGGCTACGGCGAGAACAGTCGCGTCCTGAAGTGGGTGTTCGAGCGGGTCAACGGTTCGGCCGACGCAGTCGAGACCCCCATCGGTCTGCTGCCCGCAGCAGGGTCGCTCGACCTCGACGGCCTCGACGTCGCCGATACCGACCTCGACGAACTGCTGTCGGTGGATGCGGACGGCTGGCGCGCCGCCGTGCCCCAGATCGAGGCGCACTACGCCGCGTTCGGCGACAAGCTGCCGGACGCGCTCGCCGCACGCCTGCAGCAGCTGGTCACCGCGCTCTGACGAGCAGCAGTGCCATCAGCCGACGGTCGCGATGAGCATCGCGCGGATGCCGAGGCCCATCACGAACAGGCTCCCCAGCCCGTACAGCAGGTACAGGCGGTGCTTCATCTGCACGCGATAGCTGTAGATGATGGACACGGCGATGATGGCGACGAAGCCGTAGAACGCGTGGAACTTGGGCAGCGGCACCTTGTAGGTGCCGACCAGCAGTGCCCCGAGCACGACCTGGACGAAGACGGTGACCTCCGCGGCGCCGATGAACCACCACAGCGCACGTGACCGGAGGCCCGTCAGCCAATGTCCACCGAGGGCCCACAGCCCCGCCAGTCCGTTGGCGATGATGACCACCCACGCCCAGCCGTGGTGCACGTTCTTGAGCGTCTCGAGTCCTGTTGCAACCATCACGACGACCCTACTCGCCGCAGCCGAAACCACCCGCGAACGACTGCACGACGCCGGCGGACACCGTCTCGGTCACGAAGGCCGTGAGCCCGTCGGTGATGACGAAGCGCGGTCCGAGCACCTCGTCGCCCGGCGCCATCACACCGCGGGTGTACGTGGCACGCAACGACTGGACACTCGAGCCGAGGCCGATGCCCTCTGCAGTCAGGAGGCCATAGGGCGACGGGGCGCTGCCGAGTGCCGGCCCGTAGTGGAATGCCGCGAAGTGGCGGAGACCCGACGCCGCTGACGACTCGTCCGTGAAGAACAGTTGCAGGTCGTCCCACGTCACGAACCGCACCTCGGACCCGGGGCACGCTGCCCCGATCGCGAACGGGTCGACCCACCCGGAGTCGGAGTCGAACGGTCCGAGGATCGCACCGACGTAGTCGACGACACCATCGGCCTCGGCGCCGAACAGTGCACCACCGAGACCCGACGCCGACAACTCGAGGCCCTCGACGGCGGGGAGGGTCGAGGTCGACGAGGTGCTGCTCGACGGGGTACTGCTCGACGAGGACGGCACCTCAGCGGCGGTCGTGGTGGTCGACTCGCCGGAGACAGGCGCCGAGGTCGTCGTGGCGACGTCGACCGTCGTCGCGACCGTCTCGTCCGCACCGGAGCAGCCAGTGGCAACGGCGAGCGCGATGAGCGTCAGGGACACCACGTGCGTTGCGCGGAGGGGGTGGGACGACATGTCCTCAGTCTGCCAGCGCGGGTCGGCGCGCCGCAGGCACCCCTCAGCGAATCAGCGTGTCGGCCTCTCGACCACCGCTGACGAGTCGCACACCGGCATCGGACACGTCGACCACGGTGATCGACGCATTGTCGAGACTGCGGATGACCACACGGTCGTCACCCAGCGCAGCACCGATGACCGCGTTGATGGCGATGAAGTGGCTGAACACCACCGCACCGTCCGGCGAGGCGGCGGCCAGCGCAACTGCGGTCGCAACCACCGAATCGCGGAATGTCGTGTACCGCGGCCCGAGGTCGGACCACCGTCCGGCCATCGCGGGACGCAGCCACGCGACGCGGTCGGCCATCGCCACACCCTCGGGCGACGGGATCTCGGCAACACCCTGCTCGATCGTCACCGGTGACGACCACCGTGCAGCGAGCGGCGCCGCAGTGTCACGACAGCGGCGCAGCGGGCTCGACACGATCGCCCGGGGAGCGAGCAGGGCGAGCTCGTCGGCCGCAGCGGAGGCTTGCTGCCGGCCGAGGTCGTCGAGCGGCGGGTCGGGATCGACGTCCCACCCGGCAGCTGCCCTGCCGTGCCGCACCAGGTGCAGCAGGGTCATTCGAACAGCCAGCCCGAACGCATCGGCGGCGTGCCGCCGCGCTCGATGAAGTACTCGGTGCCGAACACCATCGCGAACACCTCGTCGGGCATCTGCGAGAAGAATCCTGCATCGGTGATCTGGCTGACGTGGCAGCGGATCGAGCGGCGCTTCTGCTCGACGAACGCGGACACGTCGACGGCGAGTGTGAGCTCGGCCTCCGGTGTGCCGAACGGATTGCCGTCGTCCGCCGGGCCCTCGGGATCCCAGTCCTCGCCCTCGGGCTCGGGCGCGACACCCATCTCGCGTGCCATCTTGAAGAATCGGACCATTGCGTCACGGTTCATCGTCGACTCGAGCACCCGCGGCGTGCCGGCGAGTTCGGCGGCGCGGTGGCCCACGCGGTGCACCTGGATGTGATCGGGGTGGCCGTAGTTGCCGTGCCAGTCGTAGGTCGTGAGGATGTCCGCGCGCTCGTCGCGGAGCACCGCGGCGAGGCGCTCGGCGGCCTCGTCGATCGGTGCGTTGACGAACGCCTCGGGGTGACCGTTCTGCGCCCAGCCCGTCATGCCACTGTCCGAGTAGCCGAGCCACACCAGTCGGTCGACACCGAGCACCTCGCACGAGCGCTCGGTCTCGGCGCGTCGGCGGTCGACGAGGGTTTCACCCGGGGCGAGGTCGGCGGGCACCTCACCGTGGTCACCGCCGGTTGCGACGACGAGGACAGTGCGGTGCCCCTCGGCCTTGGCCCTCGCGAGCGTGCCACCCGTCGCGATGCTCTCGTCGTCGGGATGCGCATGGAGGCAGACGATCGTTGCCATCACGCCTGCCGTGCCGCGCCCGACGCCAGCAGCGCCTCGATGCGATCAGGGTCGACACCCCAGTCGGCCAGCACCGTCTCGGTGTGCTGGCCCGGGTGCGCCGGCGGGCGCGACACCTGCGCCGCCGTCCGCGACAGGCGTGGTGCCGGTGACGGCTGCGGAGTGCCGGCGATGGTGGTGAACGTCTGCCGCGCGACGTGGTGCGGATGGGCCGCTGCCTCGGACATCGTCAGCACCGGCGCGAAGCACACGTCGGAGTACTCCATCTCGGTGCACCACTCGTCACGTGTGCGGGTCAGCATCACCTCGCGCAAGCGCTGCTTGAGGTGCGGCCACATGTCGCGGTTCATCTGCTGGGCGAACTCGGGATCGCCCTCGAGACCGGTGCGGCGCAGGAGTTCGGCGTAGAACTGCGGCTCGATCGAGCCGATCGACACGTACCGGCCGTCCTTGCACTCGAACACGTCGTAGAAGTGCGCACCGGTGTCGAGCAGGTTGGTGCCCGGCGCGTCCTCGTCGTGCAGCCCGACGTTCTTGAACGCCCAGAACATGCTCATCAGCACGGCAGCACCGTCGACCATCGCCGCGTCGACCACCTGCCCCCTGCCGCTCCGCTGCGCCTCGAGCAGGGCACACACGACGCCGAACGCGAGGAACATGCCACCGCCACCGAAGTCGCCGACGAGGTTGAGCGGCGGCACGGGGGCCTCCCCCGCTCGGCCGATGTGGGCCAGCGCGCCGGCGAGGGCGATGTAATTGATGTCGTGGCCCGCGGCCTGCGCGTACGGCCCCTCCTGCCCCCACCCGGTCATCCGACCGAACACCAGCCGCTCGTTGCGCGCGAGGCACACGTCGGGACCGAGGCCGAGTCGCTCCATCACACCCGGTCGGAATCCCTCGACGAGCGCATCCGCGTGCCCGACGAGGTCGAGCAGTGTCGCCACACCGTCGGGGTGCTTGAGGTCGAGCGCCACGTTGCGCCGACCGCGGAGCATGACATCGAAGTGCGGGGCATCGGGCGCCGGTCCACGCACGCTCTGTGCACGCTCGACACGGATCACCTCGGCGCCCATGTCGGCCAGCAGCATTGCCGCGAACGGCCCGGGGCCGATGCCGGCGATCTCGATGATGCGGTAACCGGTGAGGGGTCCTGCCATAGCCGTCGTTCTAGCCGAACGGCCGCCACTGGGCGGCACCGGGTCGGGGGGTCAACAGTTGACGACGAGCGAGAACGGCATGTCCGTCCAGGTGCCGGCGTAGTCGAACGTCGCCACGTAGATCCCGTTGGGATTGTCCATCCTCGGCGCAACGGTGATCTGACCGCCGAACACCATGCCGATGCCCTGACTCTCGATGACCGCCGACGCGGTGCACGACGTCACATCACGGTCGAAGATGACCTCGTAGGAACCCGAGGAGATCACGCCGATGGAATCGACGGAGAACGACGTGGCATACGGCGTGCCGTCGTCGTTCACCTTGACCATCATCGGACCCTCGTAATAGCCCATCACGTCGATCACCACGTTGGTCGCGGAGTTCGACGCCCGTACCGAGAAGTCGAACTCGGGGCACAGCCCGTTCGCGATGTCGCGGCAGATCGCGACGGCGGTCGCATTGGCAATGTTGACGCCCTTGCGGAAGTTGACGAGCGACGTCTCGGGCATCGTCTCCCCCCACGGCCACACGCGCAGGTTGCCCGTGCCCTGAGGGCTCGCCGCCGTGACGTTGAGGAGGAATGCAGTCGCGGTGTTGGGGAGACCGCAGTCGTCGACCGACGCACCCTGATCGGTCAGCTTGCCGATGCCGAAGAAGTCGCGCGAGGTATTGGCGGCCAGCGCGCCCGCAGGCGTCTTCGAGGTGTCGACGATGCGGCACGGTGTGAGGCCGTGGAACGACCCGTTCTCCTCGGAGAGTTCACCGAGCGTCGCCACATGAGCGCCCTTGCCGCGCATCGTGTCACCGCGCTGGTACGTCACCTTCGCCGGACCTGCTCCCTGTGTGCCGACCACGGCCCGCTGGGCGGTCGCGCTGCCCGCCGCGCCCGAGACCCATCCGAGTGCGAGCAACGCGACGGCAGTTGTCGCGAGAGCGGCTCGCTTGACGTAGTACATGACGCCTCCTCGGCACCAGCCGCGATGACTGCTGCACTCAGGGGATCCAACCACGCCCAGGTGCTGTCTGGGCATGAGCCAGATGGCCCGTTACGACCAGTGCCACCCGGGCCACAGTCGGCGGCGCTCGGCGTCGATCAGGCGCGACCGATGTGATCGAGCACAGCGTTGACCACCACGGGCCACAGGGGCTCCGGCAGGTCGTGGCCCATGTCCGCGAGCAGCAGCAGGTGCGCTCCGTCGATGAGCTCGGCGGTGCGCATCCCGCCACTCGGCGTGATGAGCGTGTCGTCGCGGCCGTGAATGACCAGCGTGGGCACGCGCAACTGCTGCAGTCCGGCTGTCCGCGGGCCGCTCGCGTAGATCGCCGCGAGCTGCCGCGGAGCCCCCTCGGGGTAGAAGGAGCGGTCGTAGTCGCGGGCCGCGTTGCGGCGGTTGCGCGCCGGGTCGCCGTACTTGCGAGACGCCCACACCAGCCATTGAGAGGACGACTCGATGTAGGCCTCGCGGCCTGCGGGCGGCGGCGACAGGAGCGCCGTCGCTGCCTCGGGGGTGGGCTGACCGACGTCGGGCTCGCCGGGCATGCTCATGACCGACACCATGCTGCGCACGCGGTGCGGGTGCTCGATCGCCATGTGCTGCACGATCATTCCACCCATCGATGCACCGAGGACATGGGCACGCTCGACGCCGAGATGGTCGAGCAGTCCGATCGCGTCCGCCGCCATGTCGCTGAGCGTGTAGGGCACGGGCGGCACCTCGGCACCGCCGAGTGCCGCCGCCATCACGGCGCCGAGGTCGACCTCGTGACCGTCGAGCAGGGTGCTGAGGCCGCAGTCGCGGTTGTCGAACCGCACGACGTGCAGGCCGCCTGACGCCAGCATGCGGCAGAAGCCCTCGTCCCACGCGGTGAGCTGTGCCGTGAAGCCCATGACGAGCAGCAGTGTGGGATCGCTCGGCGAGCCGAACGTCTCGTACTCGAGCTCGATACCGGTGGGGAGCGCTGCGCGGGACATGGGCGGAGGCTACCCGGCGGCGCGAGGCGCCACGGAGGCACACGCTACGGTCGGAACATGACGCTCTTCGGTGTCCACACGGGCCTCCAGCACACCACCGCCGACGTACTGCGCGACGTGTGGCGACGTGTCGAGGACATGGGCTACGGGTGGATCAGCATCTGGGACCACTTCTACGGCGCGACCGGGCGCCCCGACGACGCAGCCTGTCTCGAGGCCGTGTCGATGCACGCTGCGCTGGCGTGCACGACCACGCGAGTGCAGTGCGGGTCACTCGTCTACAGCATCGGGTACCGGCATCCTGCCGTGCTCGCCAAGGCGATCACCGCGATCGACCAGCTCAGCGGAGGGCGCGCCCAGATGGGGCTCGGTGCCGGCTGGGCGAAGGTCGAGTACCGCGCCTACGGCATCCCCTTCCCCGAGCCGAAGGTCCGCCTCGACCAACTCGAAGAAGGCGTGCAGGTGCTGCGCGGCCTGTTGCACGACGAGGTGTCATCGTTCGAGGGGCAGTGGTTCAGCCTTCGCGAGGCCCGCAACGAGCCGCGCCCGGCGCAGCGGCGGATCCCCATCTGGATCGGTGGTGGCGGCGAGCAGCGGACCCTGAAGATCGCCGCCCGGTATGCCGATGGCTGGAACGTCCCGTTCGTCACGCCCGATCAGTTCGCCCACAAGTGTGCGGTGCTCGACCAGCACTGCGCCGCCGCAGGACGCGAACCGTCCGAGATCACGCGCGCCGTCAACGTCGGCCTCGCCTTCACCGAGGACAGCCTCCGCCAGCAGTTCGGTGCGATCGCCGACTCGGTGCGCGGCGGCGTGATCGGCGGCAGCGACGAGCAGGTCCTCGACCGCATCGGCCAGTACGTCGAGGCGGGCGCCCAGCAGGTCAACATCGCCCTGCGCGCGCCGTTCGACCTCGAGTCCGTCGAACGCCTCGCCTCGATGCTCCGTCTGTCATGACGACACGGCCCGAGGCCCGTGTCGAGGTGCGCTCCCCCGGTCGCGTCAACCTCATCGGTGACCACACCGACTACACCGGCGGTCTCGTCCTGCCAATGGCCATCGATCGGTACACCACCCTCATCGGCACGTCGGGCGGCAACCGCGTGCGGCTCCGCTCGGACGCCGAACCAGATCCGGTTGACCTCCCGCTGCACCTCGACGACCCGTCCACGGTGACACCGCACTGGGGGCGCTACGTGGCCGGGGTCGTGGCGGAGGTGGCGCCCTCGTCCGGACTGGAGGGCGCGGTGCACACCACCATCCCGGTCGGCGCGGGGTTGTCGAGCAGCGCTGCGCTCGAGACCGCGGTCGCGCTCGCTCTGGGGGTCGGGGGCGACGCGCGCACGGTGGCCGAGCTGTGTCGACGCGCCGAGATCCGTGCCTCAGGCGTGCCCTGCGGCATCATGGACCAACTGTCGATCGCTGCGGGCGTCGACGGGCACGCACTGCTCATCGACTGCCAGTCACTCGAGATCGCGGTGGTGCCGGTACCCGACGACCTCGATGTCGTGGTGTGGTTCGTCACTCACCGCACGCTGGTGGGCAGCGCCTACGCCGACCGAGTCGCCGAGTGCGCTGCTGCCGAGCGCGAGATCGGCCCGCTGCGCCTCGCGAGCATCGGCGACACGGCCTCGATCGGCGACGAATTGGTGCGGGCGCGCGCACGGCACGTGGTCACCGAGAACGAGCGGGTCCGGGCGTTCGCCGCCGCGCTCGCCGCCGACGACCGTCGTGAACTGGGCCGCCTGATGCTCGAGGGCCACCGCAGTCTCGCCACGCGCTTCGCGACCTCGACGCCGACGATGGACGACGCGGTGGCGCACCTCGCATCACAGCCCGGCGTGCACGGTGCCCGCATGACCGGGGGCGGGTTCGGTGGCTGCGTCGTCGCCCTCGCCGAACCGGGCAGCATCGCCCCGGCTGACGACAGGTGGATCGTCCGCCCCGTCGGCGGCGCTGCCCGGATCAGCTGAGCAGCCGTCGCTTCTGCAACTCGTATTCGTCGTCGGTGATCGCGCCTCGCTCGAGCAACGCCTCGAGACGCTCGAGTTGCATGGTCACGTCGTGGGTGAGTGCGCCACGGCCACCCGTCTGTCGGTCTCGCGCGTCGGTGAGCAGCGAATGGATGAGGTTCTGCACGTCGTCGGGATTGTGGACGTCGGTGAACCGCTGCTTGCCGTCCTCGCCGCCCGACTCGATGAGCAGGTCACCCGCGTTGATGATGCGCTCGAACATCGTCTGGTGGAAGTTGACGTTGTTGACGCGGTCGAGCGGGATCTCGATGCCGCTGCGGCCGAGCACGCCCTGACGGAAGATGAGCCGCTGGCTGGTGATGACGAAGTGGGTGGTCGACCACTTGAGGTAGCGGAGCGCCACCCAGCAACCGCTGACGATCAACATGGCGAGCACCACGTAGGTGAGCACGTCCTTGCCCGCCCCGTCGTCGAGGTAGCCCATCACCACGACTGCGGTCACCAGGCTGACGGCGAGCGCCGCGACGGACTCGGCGAAGAACCACCAGTGCGGGTGCATGTCGAGCGCGACGGACTCGTCGTCGTTCAGCTGCCGCTGCGGATACCCCATGCACGGCACACTAGCCACGGGCCGGCGGCGTGCCGTCCGGACAGTCGGCGTATCGTGACCGGATGCCCGACGAACCCGCAGGCGGTGCCACCGAGGCGCTGCTGCGCGGCCTCGATGCGGCGCAGGTGCGGGCCGTCACCACCGACGCCTCGCCGCTGGCCGTCATCGCTGCCGCCGGGTCGGGCAAGACGACGGTGCTGACGCGCCGTATCGCCCACCGGATCCTCACCGAGTCCGCTGCCCCACGTCACGTCCTGGCACTCACGTTCACCCGTGACGCCGCTGGCGAACTGAAGCGCCGTCTGCGCCGATTCGACCTGCGCACACCGGTCGAGGCCGGCACGTTCCACGCCGTTGCGCTGCGACTGCTGCGCGACCGGGCAGAAGCCGCCGGGCAGGCGCCGCCTCAGGTGGCGACCGACCGACTCCGGCTCGTGCGGGAGGTGCTCACCGAACTGCGGCTGCGGGCCGATGCCACCGCAGTTGCCGCCGACATCGACTGGGCCCGCGCCCGGCTCGTGGCGCCGTCCGAGTTCGAGCGGGCGGTTCGCTCGGCGCGCCGGCGCAGTTCGGTGCCGGCGGCCCGCCTGGGCGACATCGTCGCCGCATACGAACAACTGAAGCGGCGCCGCGGCGTCGTCGATTTCGACGACCTGCTCGAGCGGGTCGCCGTCGCGCTCGAGACCGACCCGGCGTGGGCCGATGCCGTGCGGTGGCGCGTCCGGCACCGGTTCGTCGGCGAGGCGC
>JBMSSR010000103.1:0-9866 GCA_049424465.1 Ilumatobacteraceae bacterium | reverse complement strand
GAGGCGATGTGCTCGGCGGTCGCGACGACCTCGTCGGCGGACAGCACACCCTCGAGGTGCGGCACGCGACTCATGCGCTGACCCTGTCAGCGCGGTCGGGGCCGTCCTTCACGCCGTAGATGACGTAACTCTTGCCGAGCACCGGTGCACCGAGGCGCTCGACCACCCTGAGGGCGGCGGGCTGTTCGACGATCTCCCACTCGAGCAGTCGCCGGTAGCGCGACACGAGCGGGTGCTGCTCGTTGCGCGGGCCGACCGCGCACCTCAACCACCAGTACGGCGAGTGCAGCGCGTGGGCGCGGTGACTGGCGACGACGCGCAGCCCTGCCGTGCGCAATTTCGCCTTCAGTTCGGTGGCGCTGTAGATGCGCACGTGACCGCCCACCGACTTGGGGGCGTGGTACTCGTCGCTGAGCATCCAGTTGACCTTCTCGGGGAACCACGCGGGCACCGTGGCGGCGAACGTGCCGCCCGGACGGAGGACTCGCACCAGTTCGGAGATCGCGTCGACGTCGTGCTGGATGTGCTCGAGCACCTCGCTGGTGATGACGCGGTCGAACGAGCCGTCGGCGAACGGCAGGCGTGTGGCGTCGCCCTGCATGGCCGAGACGTATCGCTGGACCGGGATCTCACCAGCCTCGACCATCGCGCCGAACGTGCCGCGCGTTGCGGTGACCTCGTCGGCGGCGTAGTCGAGTGCCACGACGTCGGCACCGCGGCGTGCGAGCTCGAAGGCGTGGCGGCCGAAGCCTGCACCGGCGTCGAGCACGAGGTCGCCGGGCTGCACGCCGAGTACGTCGAAGCGGATGGTCAGCATTTGGGCGCCTCGTCAGAGCCGGCCGTTGCGGCGCAGCTTCGCGACGTTGTGCGGCATTGCGAGCACCTCGCGGTACTGGTCGACGGTGAGCTGGGCGCAGTACTTCCAGCTCCAGCGGTCGACGACTCGCTGGCGGCCGGCTGCGCCGACACGGGCGCGCAACTCGGCGTCGTCGAGGCCGCGACGGACGGCGGCCGCGAGCGCGTCGGCGTCGCCGGCGGGACACTGCAGGACGGTCTCGCCATCGGTGCCGGTCACCTCGGGCAGCGCGCCACCATCGGTCGCGACCAGGCAGATGCCGGTGCACATCGCCTCGATGGCGGGGAGGCTGAAGCCCTCGTAGAGACTCGGTACGACGGCCAGCTCGGCCTCGGCGTAGAGCTCGACGATGCGCTCGTCGGGTACACCCGAGACGAAGTCGATGTACGGCCGCAGCCCGAGCTGGTCGATGAGGTCGGCGCTGGCGCCCGCCCGTGGCTTGCCGATGATGGTGAGGCGGACGTCGCGCTCGGTGCGCAACTTGGCCATTGCCTCGAGCAGGTAGGACAGCCCCTTCAGTGCCACGTCGGCCGACGCCGTGGTGATGAGCCGGCCCGGCTGGCGCGCGACGTCGGGCTTCGGCGTGAAGAGGTCGGGGTCGACACCCACCGGCACGAGCCGCATGCGGTCGAGTGACACCCCCATGTCCGCATGGATGTCCTTGATGCTGTTCTCGCTGACGACCACGACGCGCGGCATGCGGCTGGCGACGCGGCCCTGCATCTTGACGAAGTTGTACCAGCGCCCGATGCTGCGCTTCTTCCACCACGTGGGTGCGTGGTCCATCTCGAGCGCGCGGTCGCGGGTGATCGGGTGGTGCAGGGTGACGATCGTGGGCATCATCCGCTCGACGCCGAGGATGCCGTACCCGAGGCACTGGTTGTCGTGCACGAGGTCGAAGTCGTTGCGCCGGCGGCGGAGCTCTTCCCAGATACGCACGCTGAACCCGAGCGGTTCGCCGAACGTGCCCTTCAGGTGGCTGGCGACCTCGGCGACGTCACCCTTGGTCTTGATCTCCCAGTAGCCGGGGAAGCGACCCGGGTACTGGTCGTTCCAGAGATCGAGGCTGGGCAGTCGGTGCAGCGGGATGCGGTCGTCGAGCACGGGGTAGGGCTGGCCGCCGAACACCTCGACCGTGTGGCCGAGGTCGACCAGCGCCTTGGTCAGGTGGCGGGTGTAGACGCCCTGGCCGCCCACGTGGGGCTTGCCGCGGTAGGTCAGGTACGCCAGTCGCAGCGGGGCATCGTGTGGCAGACCGGCGGCCGACATGAGGGTCAACCCTACCGGCGAGGGCCTCGCGGCCGGTTACCGGCGGGTAGGTGGGGTGCCCCAGCGCAGGTCGAAGCGCCGCTGCAGCAGGTCGCCGGGGCCGAGCACGTGTGCCGAGCCGAGGTTGAACGCGTCGGGCGGCGCGCTCTGCGGCTCGACGCACACGGCGTCGGGCAGTTCGTCGAACACCACCCAGTGGTCGCAGTCGCTCGCCAGCGTGACGGTGAGGTCGTCGGCCAGCCTGCCGCCCGGGTGGGCGAACGTCAGCGACGGGGGAGCGGCCGGCCCGACGAAACAGTCGTCCCACGGGTGGGCGGGCACGTCGACCAGCTCGGCGACCGCGATGCCCTCGTCGTCGCGCCGGTACATCGCGCTGAAGCGGAGGTCGGCGGTTCGCGGAGGGTGGAAGCACGGGTGCCAGCCGACGACCGCCGGCATGCGTTCGGTGGCGAGCACCGAGAGCAGCAGCGTGACCCCCTCGGGCCGCAGCACGATGTGCTGGTGCGCCGTCCCGCCGAACGGCCAGTCGAGCGTGCAGCGCAGTTCGCAGTGGTCGCGACCCGCATCGACGACCTCCCACGCCGCGAGGTGTCCCGTGCCGTGGATCGCGTGCGGCGGGGCATCCAGGGGCAGTCGGTAGTCGAGCCCGTCGAACACGAAGTGCCCGTGGCGGACGCGCCCGGCCCACGGGACCATCGGGTAGCACCCCCACAGCCGGGTGGTGGGCGCAGGGCTGCTGCGCAGCAGGTCGAGGGCGCCGACGACGAGTCGACCGACCCTCCCGCCGGCGTGGGGCAGCACGTCGATCCGTGCGTCGCCGGCCTCGAGTTCGATGAGCGGTTCGCGGGGCACGGATGTTCTCTAGCATCGTCGGCGTGCGTGGCGTGGTGCAGCGGGTTCGGCGAGCGTCGGTGACCGTGGACGGCGAGTTGGTCGGGTCGATCGGACAGGGGCTGTGCGTGCTCGTGGGCGTGACCCACGACGACGACGAGGCGACGGCACGCAAGCTGGCCGACAAGCTGTGGCACCTGCGCGTGATGGACGACGAGCACGGGGTGATGAACCGCTCGGTGGCCGACACGACGCGCGAGGTGCTGGTCGTCAGCCAGTTCACCCTCTACGGCGACACGTCCGCCGGCCGCCGGCCGAGCTGGATCGCTGCGGCACGGCCCGAGCACGCCGAACCGCTGGTCGAGGCGGTGGTCGCGCACCTGCGCTCGCTCGGGGCCACGGTCGCGACCGGACGGTTCCGTACGGAGATGCTGGTCGACCTGGTCAACGACGGCCCGGTGACGGTGTTGCTCGAGATCTGACCGCCGGTTCCACGATGCGGGACCGTTCCGGCATGTGAAACAGGTGGTCCGCGACGGACTACGCTCTCGCCGACCGTTCACACGTCTGGGGGACCGCAATGGCACTCGCGCAACGACTCTCCAACCTCGGCACCGAGACCGCGTTCGCGGTGTCGCTCGCTGCTGCCGACTGGGCCTCGAAGGGGAACCGGGTGTTCCCGTTCCACCTCGGGGACATCAACCTGCCGACGCCCGCCAACGTGGTCGCGGCGATGGACAAGGCGATCGCCGAGGGCAAGACCGGTTACTGCGCGGCTGCGGGCATCGCCCCGTTGCGCGAGGCGCTGGCCCACGACGTGGCGTCGCGCCGCGGCCTGCAGTACTCGGCGGCCAACGTCGTGGTGCAGCCCGGTGGCAAGCCGGTGATCGGCAAGTTCATCCAGAGCGTGATGAACCCGGGTGACAGCGTGCTGTACCCCAACCCCGGCTACCCGATCTACGAGAGCATGATCGAGTACTACGGCGGCACCGCACTGGCGTACCGCTACGTCCAGACCGACCGCGGCTTTGCGATCGACCTCGACCATCTGCGCAGCCTCATCACGCCCTCGACACGGGCCATCGTCTACAACAATCTGCAGAACCCGCTCGGCTGCGAGAGCACGCCCGAGGAGATGCAGGCCATCGCCGACCTGGCGATCGAGCACGACCTGTGGGTGCTCGCCGACGAGGCGTACTACGAGATGCGCTACTCGGGTGAGTCGACATCCATCGCGTCGCTGCCCGGCATGTACGACCGCACGGTCATCCTGTACACGTTCTCGAAGAAGTTCGCGATGACCGGCTGGCGCCTCGGCGCCGCCGTCGGCCCCACGGCCATCGCCGAGAGCATTGCCAAGCTCAACACCAACGACGAGAGCTGCACCACGCACTTCGTGCAGGCGGCGGGCGTCGAGGGCATCACCGGCTCGCAGGACGGGCCGCGCGCGATCCTCGCCGAGCTGCAGCGCCGTCGTGATGCGGCGTGGGGCGAGCTCGCACAGATCGACGGCCTGGTGTGCCCGAAGCCCGAGTCGACCTTCTACCTGTTCCCCAAGGTCACCGACGTCATGCAGCGCATGGGCTTCGGCGACGTGGCCTCGTTCGCCACGGCAGCGCTGCACAACACGGGCGTGTCGTTCTGCACCCGCATGCACTTCGGGCGCCCGCAGCCCGGCGAGCAGGACTTCTTCGTGCGCTTCGCGTACAGCGGTCTGTCGGTCGATGACATCCACGAAGGATTGTCGGGCCTGCGTCGCTGGATCGAGTCGGCATGAGCCGGCCGCGCATTGCGGTGACCGGCCGCATCCCCGACGCGGGCCTCGAGATGTTGCGCGACACCGGCGATGTCGTCGCGTGGGAGAGCACTGATGTGCCGACGGTCGAGCAGGTCCACGAGATGGTGCGCGGCGCGGATGCTGTCGTCACTCTGCTCACCACCAAGGTCGACGACGCGCTGCTCGACGCCGCAGGTCCGCAGCTGAAGATCGTCGCCAACGTCGCGGTCGGCTACAACAACATCGACGTGCCGGCGTGTGCGCGGCATGGCGTGATCGCGACCAATACGCCAGGTGTGCTCACCGATGCCACGGCCGACATCGCCATGGCACTCGTGCTGATGTCGACCCGCCGCCTCGGCGAGGGCGAACGGGTGATCCGCAGTGGTGCGGCGTGGCAGTGGGGCATGTTCTACATGCTCGGCGCCGGTATCCAGGGGCGACAGCTGGGCATCATCGGCATGGGCGACATCGGCCAGGCGCTGGCGCGTCGGGCACGTGCCTTCGGCATGACGATCGCCTACGCCAACCGCAAGCCGGTCGACGCGGCCATCGAGCACGAGCTGGGTGCGACGTTCATGTCGCAGGCAGAGCTGCTCGCCACGAGCGATGTCGTCAGCCTCAACTGTCCGTACAGCCCGGCGACGCACCACCTCATCGGCGCAGCACAGCTGTCGTCGATGAAGCCGACTGCGTTCCTCATCAACACGGCGCGCGGGCCGATCGTCGACGAGGCGGCGCTGGTCGACGCGCTGAAGGCCGGCACGATCGCCGGTGCGGGTCTCGATGTGTTCGAGCACGAGCCGGCGGTGCACCCCGGCCTGCTCGAGTGCGAGCAGGCCGTGCTCGTGCCCCACCTCGGCTCGGCCACGGTCGAGACACGCAGCGCAATGGCGCGCCTTGCAGCATCGAACGTCGCCGCCGTGCTGACCGGCGTCACCCCGCCGACGCCGATCCCCGTCCCGTCGGCCTGAGCGCGGTCAGCGCGCCGCAGGCGCCGATCGACAGGGGTCTCGTGCCGTCACGCCCCGGGTGTGGTCGGCGTGGCGGTGCGCCGACTGCGTCGGGTCGCCCACAGCGAGCCAGCGAGCGACCCGGCGGCGAGCAACACCCACGGCAGGTCACCGAGTCGCGAGTACCACGTACGACCCGTTCGACCGACGACATCGTTGATGATGACCGCCTGTTCGCTGACCGCGGTGCGCTGCAGCACCGTGCCGTCGGGGCGCACGAACGCGCTGAACCCGGTGGGGGCGGCCTGCACCACCCATCGGCCCTGCTCGTGCGCGCGCAGTCGTGACGATGCCACCTGCTGGGACTGCAGCACCGTCCACGTGTAGCTGCTGCCGTTGGTGGGGTTGATGATCACCTGGCCGCCGTGCTCGACGCCCTCGTTGGCGCGACCGCCGAAGAACACCTCCCACGAGATGACGACAGCGAGACGCGTGCCGTCCGGCAGCTCGAGCGCAGCGGGGCCGGTCCCGGCCACGGCGTCCCGCGGCACGAGTGCCACTGGCGCGCCGATGGCGGCGAGTGTGCTGCGGAACGGCATGTACTCGCCGAACGGAACGCGTCGTACCTTCTCGTAGCGGCTGATCGCCTCACCCTGTGGCGTGACCACGACCTGCGCGTTGAGGAAGGCGGACTCGTCGGGGGTGTCCTCGGTGACGCCGACGGCGAACGGCACGCCGAGGCGGGCGGCCTCGGCAGCAACCTCGGTGAACTCGGGGCTGTCGGTGAACGGCATGCCGTTGACGTCGATGACGTTCTCGGGCCAGACGACGAGGTCTGCCTCACCCGGTGCGATCGTCTGCGTCGCTGCGATGTGCCGCTCGAACACGTCGGCAGCCGAGGTGTAGATGGCGCGCGTCCCCTGCTCGCCACCGCCCTGCACCACGGCGATGCGCAGCACCGTGCCGGTGTCGTGCACGGCCGAGTCGGCGAACGGTGACGCGCACCAGACGACGAGCGCCACGGCCATGCCGATGACACCGAGGTACTCGGGTCTCGCCGTGACGCCGCGCTGGCGGGCCAGGCGCGGCACGATGGGCGAGGGGCCGGCGAGTGCGAACCCGACCTGCAGCACGAACCACGTCAGCAGCACGGTGCCGCCGACACTGACGATCCCGGCGAACGGTGAGGCAGCCTGGCTGATGGGCAGGCTGGCGAGTGGCACACCGCCGAACGGCACGAAGAACCGGATCGCCTCGGCGAGGGTGTGGGCAGCAGGTCGCCCGATCACCCGCCACCGACCCGTCGGCGCCACGAGTGCGGCAAGGGCGTGCAGGCCGGCGAACAGGGCTGCCGCCAACAGGTAGCCGGGGATGGTGAGGAACCACATCCAGCACATGCCGAGATACAGCCATGCCGCACCGAACAGCCACCCGCGGGCGACGCGTTGCCGTGGGGTGGGCGACTCGCCGAGCGACGTCTCGAACACGGCGACGCCCACGAGTGCGAGCGGCCAGAAGCCCCACGGGGGCAGCGACAGCGCGACGAGCAGGCCACCGAGCACGGCGAGCAACGCGCCGCGAGAGGGCAGACGGCGCGTCATGCGGTCTGCAGCGTCGCCCTGATGATGATGCGCTGGGCGGTCGAGTGCAGCGGGTGGCAGGCGAACAGTGTCGTCGTGTAGCCGGGGGTCTGCTCGACGACCCACATGTCCTCGGGGCTGACGATGCGCGTCTCGGTGATGACGTACACGAACCGCCCCTCGGCGGTGGTGTAGATGATCTCGTCGCCGGGGACGAGCCGGTCGAGGTAGTAGAACGGCCGAGAGTGGCTGGTGCGGTGGCCGCCGACCACTGCGTTGCCGTAGCCGCCGGGCATCGCCGAGCCGGGCCAGTGCCCGGGCCCGAGGTCGAGCGTGCTCAGCGCGACGCCCTCGTACAGGGTCTCGGAGACGTCGATCGCCGGGATCTCCATCGTGCCGAGCTCGACCACCGGCTCGTCCTCGCCGGGGGGCGGCGCGGGCTCGAGCACCGGCAGTTCGGGCAGCGTCGTCGACGTCGTGCTCGTGGTCGAGGTGGTGGTCGACGACGTGGTCGACGAGGTGGTGGTGGACGCACTGGTGGGCGGCGCGGCGGCGTCCTGCCCGCCACACGAGGTGACCAGCGCAAGGGCGGCGATGGCGAGTGCGGCAACGGCGCGACGAACCGGTCGCGACCCGGTGGGGGAGGTGCAAGGGGTGACGGGACTCATCGGGGACTCATCGGTGGGGGTGCTGGGGGCTCAGGTCATTGTGCCACGGGCGCCCGCGGAAGCCCCGACGCGACCGGTGGACCGTCGGCGGTCAGCCAACGACGGTTGCTGCGGCCTGTTGCGCGCTGCGGACGCAGGCGGGGATGCCGATGCCGTCGTAGCCGGCACCGGCGAGTGCCAGCCCGCGCGGCATCGACTGGCGGGCAGTCGCGACCCGTGCGGCATGGTGGGGTCGGTACTGCGGGAAGGCGCCCTGCCACCGGGTCAGGCGCGCAGCGGTCGGCGCGAGCGCGAGGCCGAGATGGCGGCTCGTCTCGTCGACCGCCGCCGCCACGAGGTGCTCGTCGTCGAGGTGCAGCACCGGCAGGCCGTCGCGACCGAGCGAGATGCGCAGGATGACCTGACGACCGTCGTCCCAGTGTGCCCACTTCTGCGAGCCGAACGAGACCGCCGTGACGAGGTGCTGCACCGGCTTCGGCACCAGGTAGCCGCTGAGGCCGCGCAGTCGGTCCGGCCATGTGGTGGCGTCGAGGGCGAGCGAGACCATCGCCACGTCAGCGGCCTCGATGTCCGACAGCACGTCGGTCGGCGTGCCGCTGAGCCCCGACTCGCGCAGCAGTCGCGCGGCGCCGGGCGCCGGCAGTGCGAGCACCACACCGTCGAACGCGTCGGACAGTGCTGCGCTCGCTGCGTCGTCGTGGGTGTCGGCCTCGAGCCACCACGCGTCGCCGCGGGGCACGAGGCCGGTGATGGTGACCGAGTGGTGCAGCCGACCACCCGCATCGCGGACGTGTGTGGCAACCCGGTCGGCGAACGCTGCCATGCCGTCGCGCGGCGCGTAGAACACCGGTCCGTCGGCAGCGGTCGTGGCAGGCCGTCGCCGGCCGGCGACGAGCACACTGCGCGAGGTCGCGGCGAGGTCGGCGATCTGCGGCACCGCAGCGAGGCTGAACCGATCGGTGTCGGCGGCGTAGATGCTGCCGACGAGCGGGTCGACCAGTCGCTCGTGGACCTCGTCGCCGAACCGGCTGCGGACATACGCGCCGAGCGAGTCGGCTGAGAGCGACGTGCGTGGGACGAGCGGTTCGAGCGCAGCGCGCAGTTTGCCCGGCCAGGTCATGAGGCCCGACCGTGCGAGCGCGGCGACGCCGGTGGGCATGCCGAGCAGCAGGCCGCTGGGGATCGGGTGCAGGCGCCGCCACCACAGGGCGGCACCAGCGGCCTGCGGCGACGTCAGGCGCTCGCCGAGGCCGACCTCGCGGGCGAGAGCAGTCGCCCAGGGCAGCCGGGCGAGAAACGCGTCCGGCCCCTCGTCGACTCCCGGCAGCCCGGCGAAGGGCGACGTGCGCAGCTTCCCACCGAGGCGCTCGTCGGACTCGAACAGCGCGACCTCGGCGGCGTGCTGTGTGACCAGCGCGTGCGCTGCCGCCAGACCGGCGATGCCGCCGCCGATCACGGCGATGCGTCGCGCCGGTGCACCCATCAGCGGTCGAGCTCGATGACGCGCTGCGCCAGCGCTGCGATCACCTGCGCATCGTCGTTGACGCACGCGGTGCGGGCGAAGGCGAGGCCGTGCGAGGCGGCGCGATGTGAGGCCTCGATGTCGAGGTCGTACAGCACCTCGAGATGGTCGGCCACGAACCCGACTGCGCTGACGAGCACGCCGGTGCCGCCGTCCGCAGCGACTCGGTCGATGACCTCGAGCACGTCGGGGCCAAGCCACGGCTCGGGTGTGCGCCCGGCGCTCTGCCACGCGATCTCCCACGCGCCGGCGTCGAGGCCGACACGTGCGGCCACCGCGGTGGCGGTGCTGCGCAGTTCATCCGGGTAGCGGTCGCCGGCGAGCGGGAAGGAGGCGCCGCGGTGTCGCCCTTCGGCGCGACGAGACCGCCGACCGTGTCGTAGTCCTCGTCGGCGAGTGTCGCGCCGAAG
>JBMSSR010000102.1:0-9988 GCA_049424465.1 Ilumatobacteraceae bacterium | reverse complement strand
AGTCGTCGTCGGGGAAGTACCGCTCCTCGACCCAGCCGACGATCCACGGGACCGCCTGCTCGATGTGCGCTGCACAGGTGATGCAGAGGTCGAACTCCCACTCGATCACGTGGTCCCGCCGGATCCGTCCGGTGTCGTCGTGTCGCATCTCGCGCCGTCGATTGCCGCACACCCTGCAGGCGCTGATCGGTATCTCGCCGACTCGTTCGAGGACGATGTCGGCGATCCACTCGTCGACCGCCGGGGCGAGCTCGGCGTCGTCGTCACCGCGGAAGGGTTCGCTGACGAGTACGGCTCCGTCGGATTCCCTGATGACCTCGAGCCACAGCGTGTCGCTCGGTGTCGGGATCAGATGGAAGGCAACCCCGTGTCGTCGGATCGTGCTCATGGTGATCACTCCTTTCTCGGACCATGAGCAGCCGTCTCTGGACGCGCCGGAGACGGCTGCGTGTTGACGAGGTGGGGTGGCCCGAGGGCGAGGGATCACGGTGTCACACGTGCAGCATCGCAGAGGGGTGTGACAGCGAGTGCGGTGGCGCGCGACGGGTCAGCGACCCAGGGACGGGCTGAGACCCATCGCAGTCGCCTGGCGCTCGACCATCTCGCTCATCAGCTCGACGACCTCGGTGATGTGCTGCTCGACGGTGACCCCTTCGGGCAGCCGGCACAGCAGCGGACCGTCGATCAGGAGCGTGGCGAAGCCGTGGGCGGTCGACCACATGAGTGATGCCCACGTGAACGATTCGCGCTCTGTGCTCGGTCGGCCGATCGTGCGCTCGACCATCCGCAGCAACTCGTTGAATGCCTCGTCGGCAGCGGCGGCGGTCGACGGATGGGTCAGGATCCCGCTCAGGTCGGCGCGGAACATCACTCGGAAGTGTCCGGGGTGCTCGCGAGCCATTCGGACATAGGCCTCGAAGCACCGCGTCGACGGGTGCGAGTCGCTCGCGAGGACCGACTGGAACGCCGCCGCGAGGGTGGTGAACCCCTCGGTCGCGATCGCTGCGAAGATGCCGGGCCGATCGGTGAAGTGGTGGTACGGCGCCTGATGGCTCACGCCGGCACGACGTGCCACGTCGCGCATCGACACTGCCTCTGGTCCGGTGGTCGCGATGATGTCGAGCGCCGCATCGAGCACTGATCGCTGCACCGTCATGCCGCCAGCGTAGACCTTGACACTGTCAAGGGAACAAGGTAGACAGTGTCAAGTATGACGAACGAGCACCACTCCCGGACCGCTGACCACGGGGGCCATCACGCCCGCGCCTACGAGCGGCGGTGGTGGGTCCTCGGCGTGCTCAGCGCCAGCGTGTTCCTGGTCGTGGTCGACAACCTCATCGTGAACGTCGCCCTGCCCACGCTGCAGCGAGAGCTCGACGCCACGGTCACCTCGCTGCAGTGGATCGTCGACGCCTACTCGCTGGTGTTCGCCTGCCTGCTGCTCGCCGGCGGCGGGATCGGTGACCGGTTCGGCCGCAAGCGAACGCTCCAGGTCGGTCTGGTGCTGTTCGCGGTGTGCAGCGGCATCGCTGCGTTCGCCAGCTCGTCGAGCAGTCTCATCATCTGGCGGGGCGCGATGGGCATCGGCGCAGCGCTGGTCTTCCCTGCCACGCTCGCGATCATCACCAACCTGTTCATCGACCCGGTCGAGCGTGCCAAGGCAATCGGCCTGTGGTCGGCGGTCTCGGGCATGGCGGTTGCCTTCGGCCCCGTGGCCGGCGGGTTCCTGCTCGAACACTTCTGGTGGGGGTCGGTCTTCCTCGTGAACATCCCCATCGTTGCCGTTGCACTGGTGATCGGGCACTTCCTCATTCCCGACTCGCGCGATCCCGAGCGTCACTCGTTCGACATCGGCGGCCTCGTCCTCTCGGTGGTGGCGGTCGGTGCGCTCGTCTACACGGTGATCGAGTCGCCACGGTGGGGCTGGGGCAGCGCGCAGAGCAACCTCGGGTTCGTCGTGTCCGTCGCAGCGCTGGTGCTGTTCGTCAACGTCGAGCTGCGCCGCGACCACCCACTGCTCGAGGTCTCGTTCTTCCGCAACCCACGCTTCAGCGCCGCGACCGGTTCGATCGGCATCGCGTTCTTCTGCCTGTTCGGGTTCACGTTCCTGGTCACGCAGTACTTCCAGTTCGTGCGCGGCTACGACCCGTTGGCGTCGGGAGTCCGCACCCTGCCGTTCGCGGTGGGGGCTGGTATCACCGCACCGATCGCGGCGCGACTCGCGCTCCGCTGGGGCACGACGCGAGTCGTTGCGCTCGGTCTGTTCAGCATGTCGGTCGGGTTCTTCGTGATGAGTCGCGTGCAGGCGGACGCCGCGTACTGGGGTCCGATCATCATCTCGATGCTGCTGATGGCGTGTGGTCTGTCGCTGGTGACGTCGCCCAGCACCGACGCGGTGATGGGGTCGCTGCCGCGCGAGAAGGCAGGCGTCGGGTCGGCGGTCAACGACGTGTCGCGAGAGTTCGGTGGTGTGCTCGGTGTCGCCGTGACGGGCTCGGTGTTCCTGAGCCTCTACTCACCCCGACTGGTCGAGCGCTTCACGGCACTTCCGGGCCTCGTGGCGGCACTGCCCGACGGTGTGCTCGACGAGGCGCGCGAGTCGGTGGGTGCGGCATACGGCGTCGGCCTGCGCAGCCCGGAGGCCGTGCGGCCCAGCGTGTTCGCGGCGGTGAGCGACTCGTTCATGCACGGCTTCGGCACGGCGTGCCTCGTCGTGTCGATTGCCGCGCTGGTGGGATCGGCGCTCGCGCTCCGCTTCCTTCCGGCGCGCGCTGCGTCGGCGAACTCGCACGCAGTGGGGATGTAGGCCCGCCGCCGTTGCGCGATCCTCTGCGCCTGCCGGCCGTCGTGACCGGTTGGCGCGGGGCGACCCCACGTCTCATGGGGCTACACTTGGTTCAGTAACGAGTCCGGTGCCCGTCGATCGACGACCGTGCCGTGGACTGGTACCGAGCGACGGGAGACCTGACGGTGTACGGAACGCGTAACTCGTGGCGAGGGATTCGCCGCCTCGCCATGGCGACAGTGGTGCTGGGTCTCGTCACGTCGTGCGGTGACATCAACAGGGCCGGAACCATTGCCGCCACGTCCGGCAACTCATGGAAAGAGGGCACGTTTGTCGACACCGGCGACCAGGGACCGGTCTACTCGGTCGAGGTCATCGCCATCGGCGGACGCGGCGGCAACGTCGGGTCCGTGCTGGGCGGCGCCGGGTGTGCGGTGCGGGCAACGGTCCGTACCTACGGCGCGCCATTCTCGTCGCAGCTCGCGACACAGGGCGCTGACGTCAGCAGTTTCCTGACCGGGACGACGAACTTCAACGGCACGGGCGGCGTTGGCGGCACCGGCATCGGCATCGGTGGCCCGGGCGGCTCCGACGTCAACATCCGGCCTGATGCGGGTGGCGCCGGTGGCGGTGGCGCCACGGCTGTCTGGCGCGATGGCATCACGATCGCGATCGCTGCCGGTGGCGGTGGCGCCAACCTTCACCAGGCGGGTGGCACTGCGTGCGCACGCAGCACGCAGGACGGCGGCGACGCAGATGGTGGCGGCCCCGCCGGAAAGGGTGCGCGGCTCGTGGACGGGGTACGGACACCTGGTGCGGGTGGCCTCAACGGCGCAGACTCGTCGGGCGCTGCGGGTGTCTGCAACTTTCCCTCGTTCGCCACGACACCGGTGCCGGCGATCATGGGCGGCGGCGGTGCGACCACCTTTGGCGAAGTGCAGGAGGGCGGCGGTGGTGGCGGCGCCGGCAGTTGCGGTGGTGGTGGCGGTGCTGCGGGCCTGCCGTATCGAGGCGGGTGGGGTGCCGGTGGTGGTGCGGGCCTCTCGTACGGCTGGTCGGAATCGGGCACCTCGGGATTCGCGCCGACCACCTTCATGCCGACGTGGGACGCCCCTCGCGTGGTCTTCCACTGGGTGCAGTTCACCTCGCCCTCGACGCTGGGCAGCGCGACGCACCCGTGGCAATACATCGTGACGCTGACGGCCGATTTCGGTGAGACGGGCGCGCTCACGTCGACACAGGGCGCGCGGTGGCGCATCGTCAGCGGCGGCGTACCGGGTCTCTCGCTGAACGAGAGCACCGGTGTCCTGAGAGGGTGGCCCACGACGGCGGGGACGTACACGTTCACGGTCGAGGCGGCGGCAACCTCGAACGGGCTCGTGCTCGCGCACAGCCGCAAGACCTTCACACTCGTCGTGCTGTGACACGGTGCGTGCTCTCCCGGGAGCATGTCGGCTGCTGATCGTCGCGGCACCGTCGGGGTGCTGACTACATTTCGGCCATGCGCCGTCGTCTCGGGTCTGGGCACCTGGTGGTGTCTGCTGCTGTGCTGTCCGCGTTCGTGCTGTCGGCGTGCGGTCCGACGCCCGGGAACGGTCCCGGCGACATCGAGGCGCGCAACTCGTCGACCACCACGGCCGGTGCACCAGTCGACACTGCGCCGGTGACGACCTCGGCCCCACCGGTGACCGAGCCGTCCAAGCCGGTGTCGTGGTCGTGGGACGAGGCATCGGCGAGCTACGTCCCCACGGGAACGCCGCCCGAGTGCCCGTCACCGCTCATCGACGAGGGCGCCCTGCTCGACCTCGGCGCAGTGCAGTCCAAGCTGCTACCGGGCCAGGTTCGTGACGGCGAGTACCTCGTCAACGGCACGTTCCGCTGGAGCGGTCCCGACCAGCCGTACCCGACCGACGTGGTCATCACGATGCCGTTCGACGGCTACGTCACCGGCGCGTGGCAGTTCCTCAAGTCGGGCGTGTACCTGTTCGGCCTGAACATCGTGCACCCGTGTGGGTTGATGGTGCGCCTGTCGAAGATGCACGACCCGTCACCCGAGGTGAAGTCGGCGCTGCTCGACGCGTTGGGCGAGGCGCGCGAGAAGGACAGCCGCGAGACCTTCTACAACCCGGGCATCTGGCTGCCCAAGGGCACGGTGCTGGCGACGTCGGTCGGCGTGCCACCGCCCAACGACCAGCCCGACGTGGTCGGCGCGCAGCTCGACGTCGCGATCCTCGACCTCCGCGCCCGCAACCCGCAGATCCCCGACGACTTCGACTTCACGCAGTGGTCGGGCAGTGCAGCACCCCAGTACGTGTTCTTCCAGGTGTGCTTCTACCAAGGCGACTATCTGTCGGCGAACGAGCAGGCGATCATCGAGTCACTCCCGCTCGGTGGCGGGAGCCCCGACAGCGATACCTGCGTCTCGTCGTAGGAGGTCGACTGCGGTCGGCCATCGGCGGGTACCCTCGCCGGGTGGCTCGCGTCGTCTTCACCGCGAATCTGCAGCGGCACGTGCCGTGCCCACCGGTGTCGGTGTCGGCGACGACGGTGCACGACGCGCTCGCGGCGGTGTTCGAGGACAACCCGCGACTGCGCGGGTATGTGGTCGACGAACGGGGCGTGCTGCGCAAGCACATGGCCGTGTTCGTCGACGGCGAGTTGATCAAGGACCGTGTGGGGCTGAGCGATCCCGTGGGGCCCGACGGTGAGGTGTACGTCATGCAGGCATTGTCCGGAGGATGAAGATGAGCAATCAGTTGTTGCACGTGGCGACCCGCAAGGGCCTGTTCGTGGTGGATGGCGAGGGCAGTGATGCGCGGATCGTGGGCGAGCACTTCGTCGGCGACAACGTGCCGCTCACGTGCACCGACCCGCGCGACGGCGCGTGGTACGCGGTGCTCGACCACGGCCACTTCGGTGTGAAGCTGCACCGCTCCGACGACCGCGGTGCGTCGTGGGTCGAGATTGCCGTGCCTGCCTACCCACCGAAGCCGGAGGGGTTCGTCGACATCGACATGTGGGGCAAGGAGCGCGAGTGGGCGCTCATGAACATCTGGGCGCTCGAGCCGGCACTCGACCGTGATGGTGCGCTGTGGTGCGGCACGAGCCCGGGCGGCCTGTTCCGCTCCGACGATCGTGGCGCGTCATGGCACCTGAACGAGCCGCTCTGGAACCACGAGTGCAGGGTCCGCTGGAACGGCGGCGGTCTCGACCAGCCCGGTCTCCACTCCATCTGCGTCGACCCGCGTGACCCGGCCTGCGTGGTCATCGCCGTGTCGAGCGGTGGCGTGTGGCGCACCACCGATGGCGGCGCGTCGTGGACCGCACACACCGCGGGGATGAACGCCGGCTACGTACCGCCTGATCAGGCCGACGCACCCGAGAACCAGGACCCGCACTGTGTGGTGCAGAGCCCGTCGAACCCCGACGTGTTCTGGTGCCAGCACCACATGGGCATCTGGCGCTCGGTCGACAACCTCGGTAGGTGGCAGCAGTTGTTCGCCCAGCCGTCGTCGTTCGGCTTCCCCGTGGCCGTGCACCCGCACGATGCCGACCGTGCATGGTTCGTGCCGGCGCACAGCGACCAGAAGCGGGCACCGATCGACGGCCGCGTCGTGGTGACGCGCACCCGCGACGGTGGCGGCACGTTCGAGGAGGTCACCAACGGCCTGCCCCAGCGCCACGCCTACGACCTCGTGCTGCGCCATGCGCTCGACATCTCGGCCGACGGTGACCACCTGGCGTTCGGCTCGACAACCGGCAACCTGTGGGTGACCGCCGACCAGGGCGACCAGTGGCATGCCGTGGCCGGCAACCTGCCACCGATCTACTCCGTCCGCTACGCCTGAGGTATGGCTGCGGCGGCACCTGTCGTGCAGTCGATCGCGGTGAATGGCTCGGGGATCGTCGTGCACTGCGATGAGTAGCGTCTCGTTGCGTATGCGGCGGCTCACCTTGCCGGACACCACGCGTGGTGTCGTGTCGATGTCGGTCGCGGTGGCCTGTGCCGCTGCCGTCGTGCGAACCGTCGCGCTCGGCGGTCTCGACCGCTGGGTGACGGCGGGCGACGCGTACACCGACCCGTCGACCGTCCCCGGGGGGATCTCGGTCCTGGCAGGTGATGGCTACGACGGGCAGTTCTTCTACCGACTGGCGCTGCACCCGTGGCGTCTCGGTATCGGCCCGTTCGACGGCATCCGGTTCGACACCGCGTTTCGCGCTGGTCGGATCGCGTATCCGGCGCTCGCCTGGCTGGTGTCGCTGGGTGGGCGTCCTGCGCTGGTCCCGGCCGCGCTCGTACTGGTGAACCTTGCGGCGATCGGTGTGCTGGCGTGGGCCGGCTCACACCTCGCGGTGTCGAGTGGCATGCGCGCGGCGTGGGGTCTGGTGCTGCCGAGCTTCGTCGGCGTGGCCTTCTCGTTCTCGCGCGACCTCAGCGAGATCGTGGCGGCGGCAGCAGTGTTCTCGGCGCTCCACTTCCTCCGTCGCGATCGGGTCGGCCCGGCAGCACTCGCGCTCGTGGTCGCGGTGCTGTCGAGGGAGCAGTCGGTGCTCGCCGTCGCAGCACTCGCCGTCGGGGTCCTGGTGACGAGTGCTCGCGCGAAACAACTCGGCCTCGGAGTCGCGCGGGCGGCGACCGTTGCGGTGGTGCCGGCGATCGCGTTCGTGACGTGGCAGGTCGTCGCTGCCCGTCAGGTCGGTCAGTGGCCGGCGCTCGTCAGTTCCGACCGGCACACATCGGCACCATCGTCGCCGTTCCCCACGCTCGTCTGGCGATGGGCACGCGAGTCGGTGGGCGACGAGTGGGTGACCTTCGCGTTCGTGGCGCTCGTGATCGTCGTGACGACCGTCGTGATGTGCTTCGTGTCCGGCGGTCTCCGCACTGCGTGGCGCGCTCACCCCGGCGAGGTACTGCTCGGCGCGGTCGCGCTGGCGGTCGTCATCGAGTTCTACGGCCGGACGACCGATCCGTCGTACTTCCGACAGGCGTACGAGCTGTCCGGCGTGTCGTGGCTGATCGCGTGGCAGGGTCGCCCCGGGGTGGCCCACCGTGCGCTGTGGGTCGTGGTGCCGCTGACCGTGGTCGCCGTCGCCGTCCGCCTCCTGATCGTCTGAGCCCGACGAGCACGGACCGCCGGACGCCCAGTTCGACGTCTGGCTGAACGGAGCGCCCGCACCCCCGGCCCATGCGTGCCCGCAACACCCGTGCAACAACACGGACACGTGCCGTAACACAGCGGACACGGGCAGTTCATCGGTGCGAATCGGCCGTGAAACACGGGTTCGTCAGTCTGGTCAGGTCCGTCCACGACCACCCCTCCGGGAGGAACCATGACCACGATGACCCTTGGGTCACGACTGCGCGACAGAGAACGTCGTCGCTTCTTCGTGACCTACCTGAGCGGAAAGATGGTCGGCGTCGCGCTGGCCCTCGCGCTCGTGTACTCCGTCGGGAGTTTCCTGATGGCGAAGGTCGCGCACGCCGACGAGGTGCAGGACCAGATCACCAGCGTGATCAACGCCACGAACACGGCGTGGACCCTCGTCGCGACGTTCCTCGTGTTCTTCATGCAGGCGGGGTTCATGGCACTCGAGGCCGGCTTCGCGAGGACACGCGAGGTCGTGAACGTGCTGCAGGAGTGCATCGTCGACACGTGCCTGTGTGCGCTGCTCTTCTGGGCGTTCGGGTTCGCCTTCATGTTCGGCGTCGGCAACGGCTTCATCGGCCACGAGTTCTTCTTCCTGAACGGTGCCGAGGCGACCTACACGTTTGGCGGCACCTTCGACACGGGCGTCGCGTTCATGGCGTTCTTCCTCTTCCAGTTCGCGTTCGCCGACACCGCCTCGACCATCACGTCGGGCGCGATGGTCGGTCGTACCGACTTCAAGGGCGACCTCGTCTACAGCTTCTTCGTCAGCGGGTTCATCTACCCGATCATCGGTCACTGGATCTGGGGCCCGGGCGGCTGGCTGCAGACGCCACGGTTCGGCGGCGTGCGCATCTGGGACTTCGCCGGCTCGACGGTCGTGCACACGGTGGGCGGCATGGTGGCGCTCGCGGGCGCGATCGTGCTCGGCCCGCGCCTCGGCCGGAAGTTCAAGCGTGACGGCGGCGGCCTGCCGCCCGGTCACGACCTCACCATCGCCGCGATCGGTGGCGTCATCCTGTGGTTCGGCTGGTACGGCTTCAACCCGGGCAGCACCCTGTCGGCGATGGACACGGCCGGCATCGGCCGCGTGGCGACCAACACCACCCTCGCTGCTGCGGCAGGTGGCCTGTCGGCGCTCGCGGTCATCTATCGGCGTATCAAGAAGTGGGACATGGGCATCACCATCAACGGCTTCCTCGGCGGCCTGGTGGCGATCACGGCGCCCTGCTACTACGTCAACTCGACCGGCGCCGTACTCATCGGGCTCGTCGGTGGCATCGTGGTGGTCTTCGGCATCGACCTCATCGAGTGGCTGCGCATCGACGACCCGATCGGTGCGGTTGCCGTGCACGGCATCACCGGTATCTGGGGCACATGGGCGGTGGGCATCTTCGCAACCGGGCAGTTCGGTGGTGTCGGGGGCCTGTGGAGCGGCGACGGCGGCAAGCAGCTGTGGGCCCAGGTGTGGAGCAACGCCGTGGTGGCAGTCATCGCGTTCGTCGTCGGCCTCGCGCTGATGTACGGCGTGAAGGCGATGGGCATCCTGCGCATCGCCGAGGAGGGTGAGCTGGAGGGCATCGACATCGTCGAGCACGGCTCGCCGGCGTATCACGAAGAGATCCAGTTCATCGGAAAGGGCCACTGATCATGCTCGAGCTCATCACTGCCATCATCAAGCCGCACAAGCTCGACGACGTGAAGGAGGCACTCCTCGCGAACGGCGTCGAGGGGATGACGGTCACCGAGGTGCGTGGCTTCGGCCGCCAGCGCGGCAAGACCGAGAGCTTCCGCGGCGCCGAGTACAAGATCGACTTCATCCCCAAGGTGAAGGTCGAGGTCATCGTGGCGACCGCGGACGCCGAGCGACTCGTCGAGGTGATCGCCGCAGCGGCGAGCACCGGCAAGATCGGTGACGGCAAGATCTGGCGCCTCGACGTCAACTCGCTGCTGCGGGTCCGCACCGGCGAGCAGGGCACCGAGGCCATCTAGACCGCCCAGGACGCCGCCCGGCAGGCATCGACCTGCCGGGCGGTGTCGCGGTACACCGAAATGG
>JBMSSR010000101.1:0-10100 GCA_049424465.1 Ilumatobacteraceae bacterium | reverse complement strand
CCCCCGCCGACGGGGGGGGCGTTCGCACTGTCATGGGCGAGCTGCGCGCGGCGATCGAGAAGGTCGTGCGCGGTCCGGTCGAACCAGTCGGTGCCGGCCGCACCGACGCAGGGGTGCACGGCTGGGGCCAGGTCGTCAGTCTCGACCTGCCCGACGATCTCGATCTCACAGAGCTGCAGCGTCGGGTGAACCGCATGTGCGGACCAGCGATCGCCATTCGTGACCTCGGGTGGGCGCCGACGGCCGACTTCAATGCGCGCTTCGACGCCCTCTGGCGCCACTACCGCTACGACGTGCTCGAGGCCCCGTCGGGCCACCCGTTGATGGCCCGCACCGCGTGGCACGTGCGGACGCCCCTCGACCTGCGGGCGATGCAACTGGCGTGCGACCCACTGATCGGCACGCACGATTTCTCGTCGTTCTGCCGCCGGCCGAAGCAGGCGGAGGGCGAGCGGCCGGTGTCGCTCGTGCGGCGGGTGCTGCGGGCCGACTGGCGCGAGGTGCCGTCCGATCTCGTGGGTGACCACGGCCGAGTGCTCCGCTTCGAGATCCGGGCGACCGCGTTCTGCCAGCAGATGGTGCGCTCGATCGTGGGAACCATGGTCGAGGTGGGGGCAGGCACGCTGCGGGCGGGCGACGTGCGCGGCATCCTGCTGCAACGTGACCGTCAGGCCACCGGGAAGGTGGCGCCGCCGCAGGGTCTCATCCTGTGGGAGGTCGGGTACTGACCCGACCGGCCGCGACAGTCCGGGGCGCCAGCCAGGCGTCCGACCCGACGGTACTCCGGCCGCAAATTGTCGGGGGCGGCGATTGTGGCCGGGCCGACACCGCCCGTATCATTGCACGGTTCCCCGGAGCGCCCCTCGGCGTCCCGGCACGCATGCTCGAGACAGTTCTGACGTCGCAAAGGTTCGAAGATGACCACCTACACCCCGAAGGCCAGCGAGATCACCCGCTCGTGGCACGTGATCGATGCCGAGGGCCTCGTGCTCGGCCGTCTGTGCACCGAGGCGGCGCGCATCCTGCGTGGCAAGCACAAGCCGATCTTCGCGCCGCACATCGACACGGGTGACCACGTCGTCATCATCAACGCCGACAAGGTCGTGCTCACCAAGGGCAAGGCTGACGCGAAGAACGTGTACCGCTACAGCGGCTACCCGGGCGGTCTGAAGACCGAGCGCTACTCCGACCTGATCGCGCGCAATGCCTCCGAGGCCATTCGCGGCAGCATCAAGGGCATGCTCCCCAAGGGCCCGCTCGGTCGTCAGCAGATCAAGAAGCTGAAGGTGTACGCCGGTGCCGAGCACCCGCACGCCGCACAGCAGCCCATCACCCTCGAACTCCCAGCGGCCAAGGCCCGCTGAGCGCACGGAAGGACCGCACGAACATGGCCACCAAGCCGCTCACCCAGACCACCGGCCGTCGCAAGGAAGCCGTCGCCCGCGCCCGCCTGCGCACCGGCAACGGCACGCACACCATCAACGGCAAGGCGTTCGACGTCTACTTCCCGACGGCGATGCAGCGGATGATCGTCACCGAGGCGCTGCGTGTCGCCAACGTCGAGGGTTCCTACGACGTCGATGCGACGATCCACGGCGGTGGCTCGAGTGGCCAGGCCGGTGCGCTCCGCATGGCCATTGCGCGCTCGCTCGTCGAGCTCGACGCCGAGACGCGTCCTGCCCTGAAGAAGGCCGGCCTCCTCACGCGTGACCCGCGTAAGAAGGAGAGCAAGAAGTACGGCCTCAAGAAGGCCCGTAAGGCGCCGCAGTACACCAAGCGCTGATCGCGCTCGGTGCACGGCCGTCATGGGCCTGCGCTTCGGAACCGACGGTGTGCGCGGCGTCGCGCTCACCGAACTGACCACCGACTTCGTCGAGCTGCTGGGCCGCGCCGCGGTGTCGGTGCTGGGCGGGCATCGCTGGTTGGTCGCCCGCGACACCCGTGAGTCGGGTGTAGCGCTCGAGCAGGCAGTGGCGCGCGGCATCGTCGCCGGTGGTGCCGAACCGCTCCTCGTCGGCGTGCTGCCCACACCTGCCGTGGCCTGGTTGTCGTCGGTGCTCGATGTGCCGGCCGCGATGATCACTGCGTCGCACAACCCCTGGCACGACAACGGCGTGAAGGTGTTCGCGGCCGGCGGCCTCAAGCTCACCGACGAGGTCGAGGCGAGCATCGAGGCAGCGCTGCACACCGTCGACGACGTCGCGGTGCCGCTCGGCACGGTGGTCGACGCGGCCATGGCGACACTCGACGGGGCCGCCGACTACGTGCGACACATGGTCGACACCAACGAGCCGCTCGACGGCCTGCACGTCGTGCTCGACTGCGCCAACGGCGCGATGAGCGCGGTCGCGCCGCTGGTGTTCGAGACGCTCGGTGCTCGGGTCGACGCGCTGCATGCCTCGCCGGACGGCCGCAACATCAACCACGAATGTGGCGCGACGCACACCGCGTCGTTGCAGCAGGCGGTCGTGGCGCGTGGGGCCGACCTCGGCCTCGCATTCGACGGTGACGGTGACCGCGTGCTCGCGGTCGCCCACCCCGGTGTGGTCGTCGATGGTGACCGTCTCATCGCGATGGCCGCGCTGCACCTGCGCGAGAGCGGTGCGCTGCGGCACGACACGGTGGTCGTGACGGTGATGAGCAACCTCGGCTTCCACCGCGCGATGGCGGCAGCGGGCATCGATGTCGTCACCACCGCGGTGGGCGACCGGTACGTGCTCGAGGAGCTCGACCGAGGTGGGTTCAGCGTCGGTGGCGAGCAGAGCGGGCACATCATCTACCGAGACCTCGCCACCACCGGGGACGGTCTGCTGGCGGCGCTCCAGCTGTGTGCCTACGTGCGACATCATCGGGCCGAGGACCGCACGCTGTCCGACCTGTCCGCCGGCGTGATGACCAGTTACCCGCAGGTGCTCGTCAACGTGAGGGTGAGCGATCGCCACCCCGACGCCGCAGCAGAGCTGGCCGACGACATCGCAGATGCCGAGCAGGTGCTCGCCGGCGAGGGGCGCGTCCTCGTGCGTGCCAGTGGCACCGAGCCGCTCGTGCGGGTGATGGTCGAGGCAGCGAGCGACGACGTGGCGCACGCGGTGGCCGGCCGACTCGCCGACGTGGTCCGGGCGCGCTGGGGCTGACGGGCCGCACGACGCCACGGTCGGTAGCCTTGGCTGCCATGTGCGGGATCGTTGCCATCGTCTCGCGGCCCCCGACGCGGTCCACCCCAGCGGGCCCCGAGGTGCTCGAGCAACTCGACCGTGCCGTCGCAGCCCCGACCCTCACCGAGTTGACGCACGCCGTCAGCTCGGTCGACCGGACGCTGCGGGGAGTGCCGGGCATGCTCGCCCTCGTCGGGCGCCACGAACTCGTCGCCGAAATCAGCTCGCGGCTCGACCGGCTCGAGGCGCGGGTTGCGGCTCGCGATGCCGAACTCGAATCGGGCGAGGGGTTCGATGCCGATGCGCTCGAGACCGCCAGTGCCGAGCTGCTGGCCGCGCGCGACGCAGTGTGGGCCGTGCGCGAGGACCGTCTCCGCACGGCTGCTGCCGTGGCCGCCCTCGCCGGGCGCGACGCCGGCGCTGCCGCAGTGGCCGGCTACCTGGCCGTGCAGCAGGCGCTGAGTGCGATCGACCGCATGGAGGTACGCGGCCGCGACAGCGCTGGCATCCACGTGATGGTGACGGGCCACGGGCTCGACCTCGCTGACGGTGCGGTCGCGTCGGCCGTCGCCCGTCGCTCGGCCGATCCGCTGTTCCAGGATTCGTCCGTGCGTGTGGCCGGTGGTCACATCGGGTTCGTGTACAAGGCAGCCGCCGAGATCGGCGAGCTCGGCGACAACGTGCGCGCGCTGCGCGCCTCGGTCGTCGGGGACGACCTGCTGCGTCGCGCGCTCAGCAGCCCCGCCGCGCGCGTGACGGTGCTCGGGCACACGCGGTGGGCGAGCGTCGGCATCATCAGCGAGCCCAACTGCCACCCGGTCAACGGCGAGCAGGTCGAGCAGTCCGGTGGCGACCAGCAGCAGTACACCCTCGCAGTGCTGAACGGTGACGTCGACAACCATGCCGACCTGAAGGTCGACCACGGTCTGCGCATCGCAGGTCCGATCACCACCGACGCAAAGGTCATCCCCGCCCTGATGTCGACGTACGCCGGCAGCGGTCTCGACATGGCCGAGGCGTTCCGGCGCACGGTGTCGGAGTTCGAGGGCAGCGTGGCCATCGCGGCGCAGGCTGCGGACCGCCCCGACGAGGTCTACCTCGCGCTGCGGGGCAGCGGCCAGGCGCTGTACGTGGGACTCGGCGACGACCTGTTCATCGTCGCGAGCGAGCCCTATGGCGTGGTCGAGGAGACCGATCGCTATGTGCGCCTCGACGGTGAGACGCCTTCGCCGTCGGGCAGCCGTGGTCAGGTCATGGTGCTCGACGGGGCGCTCGCCGGCACGCTCGACGGCATCCGCCGGCTCGCGTACGACGGCAGCGACCTGCCGATCGGCGAACGCGATGTCGCGACGGCGCAGGTCACCACTCGCGACATCCATCGTGGCGACTCGCCGCACTTCCTGCTCAAGGAGATCCGCGAGGCGCCCACCAGCTTCCGCAAGACGTTGCGCGGCCGCATCGTGGGTGAGGGCGACAGCCTGCGCGCGGAGGTCGGCCCGCGTGCACTGCCTGCCGAGGTCGCGTCCCGCCTGGCATCGGGGTCCATCACCCGAGTTCGAGTGGTCGGGCAGGGCACTGCAGCGGTGGCGGGTCGCAGCACGGCGGCCCTCCTCGACGAGTTGTGCGACGCAGGGCTCGACGTCGATGCACTCACCGCCACCGAGCTGTCCGGCTTCAACATGCGGCTCGACATGAGCGACACGCTCATCGTCGCCGTCAGCCAGAGCGGCACCACCACCGACACGAACCGCACGGTGGACCTCGTGCGGTCGCGTGGCGCAGTGGTGCTCGCCATCGTCAACCGGCGCAACAGCGACCTCACCGACAAGGCGGACGGCGTGCTCTACACGAGCGACGGTCGCGACGTCGAGATGAGTGTCGCCAGCACCAAGGCGTTCTATGCCCAGGTGGCGGCAGGCGCCCTGCTGGCCTGTGCGATCAGCGAGGCAGCCGGTCTCGGTACCGCGGCGCGCCGCGCCGCACTGCTGCGCAGTCTGCGCGAGCTGCCCGACGCGATGGACGACGTCATCAGCCGCCGAGACGTGATCGCCGACGTGGCGCGCCGCGAGGCCCCGCCCAAGCGCTACTGGGCGCTCGTGGGAAACGGGCCCAACCATGTGGCTGCGGCCGAGCTGCGCATCAAGCTGAGCGAGCTCTGTTACAAGAGCATCGCCTGCGACGTCACCGAGGACAAGAAGCACATCGACCTGTCCAGCGAGCCGCTGATCATCGTGTGCGCGTCCGGGCTCGTGGGCAGCACGGCTGACGACGTCGCGAAGGAAGTCGCGATCTACCGTGCGCACAAGGCCACACCCATCGTCATCGCCACCGAGGGCGACGAGCGGTTCGCCGCTGCGGCCGCCGTGCTCACCGTGCCGTCGGTCGACCCGGCGCTGGCCTTCGTGCTGTCGGCGATGACCGGCCACCTGTTCGGCTACGAGGCGGCACTCGCCATCGATGCCTCGGCGCGGCCGCTGCGTGCCGCGCGCGAGGTCATCGAGCACGCGCTCGCCGCGCACACCGATGGTGATGCCGTGTTGCGTGCCGTGGTGGCGGGTGTGTCTGAGCACGCCGATCGCTTTGTCGACGGCCTCCGTGCTGGTCAGTACGACGGGCACCTCGAGGCCAGCACGGCGGTCCGTGTGGTCGGACTGCTGCGCGATCTCGCGTCCGAGGCGCCGCTCGAGGCCTATCAGCGCGCGACCGGTCGGGTTGCCACGCCGGGCGTGCTCATCGACGACCTCACCGCGGCGCTCACCCGGGCGGTCGAGGAGCTCACCCGGCCGATCGACGCGATCAAGCACCAGGCCAAGACGGTGACGGTGGGCATCAGCCGCAGCGACGAGGGCGTGCTCGACCGGGCGCTGGTGCAGGAAGTGCTGGCCGCCGGTGCAGGGCGCGACCGCCTGAGCTATCGCACGCTGAAGGTGCTCGCCGACCTCGACCCTGCCGTCGAGGCGGTCACCGGGTTCACCCGTTATGCCATCGAGGGCGACCCGGCGCACGACGCGACGATCTCGATCGTCGACCGCGGTGGGCTCTCGCGCGACGTACCGAGCCGGGTCGAGTCGAACGCCCGGCTGCGCGGCACCAAGCGACGTGTCGCGAGCGAGAAGGACGTCCTCGTGGCCCGTGGCCGCAGCGACGGGCGCACCGTGGTGTTCGTCCCCGAGGTCAAGGCCGGGCAGTGCACGGGCATCACCCTGTTGCACGTCCGGTTCCGCGACCGGCTCGACGCGGCGGCGATGCGTGGTGTGCTGCAGGGCTACGACCGTCGCTACGACCGCCTCGTCGACTGGGTGACCGAGACCGAGGGCTCGTTCCGCGACGACCTGCTGGCCGACCTCTCCGTCGCCGACCTGCTCATCCTGCCGGTGTCGGAGACCGCCGACCACTGGCGGCACTGATGGTCTCCGCCGGCGTCGACGCGCTCCCGCCCGAGTACCGGGGTGCCGTCAAGGGCCACGGCATCGACGTCGTCGACATCGATCACTTCCGCCGGTCGCTCGAGCGCACGCCGTCGATGCGACAGCGACTCTTCACCGAGCACGAGCTCGCCGACCTCGCAGCGGCGGTCGACCCCGTGCCATCGCTCGCGGTTCGCTTCGCCGCCCGCGAGGCCGTGATGAAGGCGATGGGGCTCGGCCTCGGCGCATTCGGGTTCCACGACGTGTGGGTGCAGCGCGAGGCATCGGGCGCGCCCACGCTGTGCGTCACCGGGCGAGCGCTCGAGCTGGCGGTCGAGCGAGGCATCACGGCGTGGCACCTCAGCCTCACGCACACGCGCCTCGTGGCGATGGCGAGCGTCATCGCCACCTGACGCCGTGCGCCGGTGCGGGCGACGGGCACCGCCCCGTAGCGTGGCGCCGTGGTCCCCATCGTGACGCCCGACGAGATGAGGGCGATCGACCGTGCGGCGCCGCTGTCGCACGACGAACTCGTCGAGCGGGCGGGCACCGCCGTGGCCCGGGCAGCGGTGCGCATGCTGGGCGGCACCTACGGCCGGGTGGTCGCGGTGATCGAGGGCGCGGGCTCGAACGGTGCCGACGGCCGCGTCGCCGCACGGAGGTTGCGCGAGTCGGGCGTGATGGTGCGCGAGTTCGACGCGCTGACGTGCCCACCGTCGCTCGTCCACGCCCTCCCGTCGCCGCTGGACCTCGTCGTCGACGCGGCGTTCGGCACCGGGTTCCGCGGTACCTGGCAGCCGCCCGACACAGGGGCTGTGCCGGTACTCGCGGTCGACCTGCCCAGCGGCGTCGATGCACTCACGGGCAACGTCGCGGGCGGAGGTTCGGCACTGCGTGCCACTCGCACGGTCACGTTCGCGGCGCTGAAGCCGGGGCTGCTGTTCGGTACGGGTCGCGTGCTCAGCGGTGACGTCGAGGTGGTCGACGCGGACGAGATGGGGCTGGCGGCGGGCGTGCACTCGACGGCGAGGGCGCATCTCGTCGAGCGGTCGGATGTCGCGACGTGGCTGCCCCAGCGCGCCGTCGACGCGCACAAGTGGCGGCATGCGGTGCGCGTCGTGGCGGGCTCGAGCGGCATGGAGGGCGCGGCACGACTGGTGTGCAGCGCGGCGCTGCGCTCGGGTTCGGGCATGGTGCACCTGACCTCGCCCGATGGCGTGCTGCGCGGACTGCCCGTCGAGGTCGTGCAGGTCCCGGTGGGGTCGTCGGCGGGGGTGCCGGCGACGGTCGTCGAGTCGTTGTCCCGCTTCGGCGCGCTCGTGATCGGCCCCGGCCTCGGTCGCGACGACGCCACGGTCGCGACGGTGCACACCCTCGTCGCCCAGTCGGCGGTGCCGGTGGTGGTCGACGGTGACGGACTGTTCGCCCTGGCGCACGGGCCGAACCCGGTCGCCCGGCGGGCAGACGTGCTGGCGACCCCGCACGACGGCGAGTTCACCGTGCTGGCCGGGTCGCCGCCCGGGGACGACCGCCTCGGCGCGGCGCGCGCACTCGCGACGAGGCTCGGCGTGACGGTGCTGCTGAAGGGACCGGTCACGGTGGTCGCAGCTCCCGACGGCGCGGCCCTGGTCGTGGACGAGGGTGACGAACGCCTTGCCACGGCCGGGAGCGGGGATGTGCTCGCCGGCATCGCCGGTGCGCTGCTGGCGCAGGGCCTCGGGCCGCTGGTCGCCGGTGCCACGGCGGCGTGGTTGCACGGTCGCGCTGGCAGGTGGGTGTCGCCGCACGGCATGATCGCGTCCGATCTCGTCGGCGTCCTGCCGGCGGTGTGGTCCGACGTGACGGGAGAGGTGCGATGAGCCGCTGGGCCTGGGCCGAGGTGTCGGCAGCGGCGATCCAGCACAACGTGCGGACCCTCGTCGAGCTGGTCACCCCCAGCGAGGTGTGGGCCGTCGTCAAGGCGAACGGGTACGGGCACGGGTCGGTCCTGGCCGCGCGGGCGGCACTCGACGGCGGGGCGGCAGGGTTGTGTGTCGCACTCGTGCAGGAAGGGGTGCATCTGCGGCGGGCGGGTCTCACCGCCCCGATCCTCGTGCTCAGCGAACAGCCCCCCGAGCTGCTCGCCGCAGCGGTGCACCACGAGCTGCAGGTCACCGTGTACAGCCTCGAGCAGGTGATGCGGCTCGAGCGTCTCGGTGCGGTCGACCACCCAGTGCACCTCAAGGTCGACACCGGGATGCACCGCGTCGGCGCGACCCCACGCGAGGCGGTCCTGCTCGCCGACGCCATCGGCAGCACCACGGCGGTCCGCCTCGAGGGCGTGTTCACCCATCTCGCCGTCGCCGACGAGCCGACCGATCCCTACACGGCTCGCCAGCTCGACCAGTTCGACGAGGTCGTCGCGACGATGCGCCGCGTCGGACATCGGCCCCGGCTGGTTCACGCCGCCAACTCGGCGGCAGCGATGTCGAACCCGCGGGCGCGCTACGACATGGTGCGCACCGGCATCTCGATCTACGGCCTCAGCGCCGGTCACGGGGTCGACGACGTCCAGCGGGTGATGCGGCTCCGGCCCGCGCTGTCGTTGCACGCCCGCGTGTCACACGTCCAGCGCCTCGCCGCGGGTGAGCGCATCTCGTACGGATTGCGCCACGAATTCGCGACCGCCACGACGGTCGCGACGCTGCCGATCGGGTATGCCGACGGTGTGCCGCGGCGACTGCACGCCTGTGGTGGTGCGGTGCTCATCGGCGCCCGTCGCCGGCCGATCGTCGGTGTCGTGACGATGGACCAACTGATGGTCGACTGCGGCAACGACGACGTGCGTGTCGGCGATGACGCCGTGCTCATCGGCACCCAGGGGCCACACCGTGTGACCGCGACCGACTGGGCCGATCGCCTCGGCACGATCGACTACGAGGTGGTCTGCGGCATCTCGTCGCGCATCGAGCGTCGTCAGCCCTGACGACGACATCATCACGTCCCCCGGCGGTCGGCCGCACCGCGGCGTAGATTTGGGGGGTCATGCTGCACCTTCGCGCCGCGTCCCTCGCCGACACCCGCGCCATCGCGGCTGCGCTGGCGTCGGTCGTCCGGGTCGGTGACGTCGTGGTGCTGGCCGGCGAGATGGGGGCCGGCAAGACCGCATTCGCGCAGGGGTTCGGCGCCGCACTCGGCGTCGCGGAGCCGATGACCTCACCCACGTTCACGCTCGTGCACAGCTATCGCACGTCCGGCAAGGTGATGCTGCACCACGCCGACATCTACCGCCTGTCGACGCACCACGAGGTCGCCGACCTCGCGCTCGGCGAACTGCTCGAGTACGACGGCATCGTGCTGGTCGAGTGGGGAGACGTCGTGGCGGCGTCGTTCGGCGAGCACCTGCTGGTCCGGCTCGACCACGACGAGGTCGACGAGGACGTGCGCCACCTCACGATCAGCGGCTCCGGTCGGTCGTGGGCGATGCGCTGGGAGCGGGTCGCGGCCGGGCCGGCCCGGTTCGTCGAGACTCGAAGGCAACGAGGTCCTCATCCACAAG
>JBMSSR010000100.1:0-10117 GCA_049424465.1 Ilumatobacteraceae bacterium | reverse complement strand
CATCAAGCCGCACATGCGCAAGGGCAAGGCGCTCGCGTTCGCGCACGGGTTCAACATCCGCTTCAAGCGCATCCGCCCGCCGAAGACCGTCGACGTCATCATGATCGCCCCCAAGGGCCCGGGTCACCTCGTGCGTCGCACCTACACCGAGGGCGGCGGCGTGCCGGCGCTCATCGCCGTGCACCAGGACGCCACCGGTCAGGCCCACGCGCTGGCCCTCAGCTACGCCGAGGCCATCGGCGGCGCCCGCGCCGGCGTCATCGAGACGACGTTCACCGAGGAGACCGAGACCGACCTGTTCGGCGAGCAGGCCGTGCTGTGCGGCGGCCTCACCGCCCTCGTGCGCGCCGGGTTCGAGACGCTGGTCGAGGCCGGGTACCAGCCCGAGATGGCGTACTTCGAGTGCCTGCACGAGGTGAAGCTCATCGTCGACCTGATGTACGAGGAGGGCATCGCCGGGATGCGCTACAGCATCAGCGACACCGCCGAGTACGGCGACGTCACCCGCGGTCCGCGCGTCGTGACCCCGAAGACCAAGGTCGAGATGAAGAAGATCCTCAAGGAGATCCAGAGCGGCAAGTTCGCCAAGGAGTGGATCGCCGAGAGCGAGGCCGGTCGTCCGCGGTTCACCCAGCTGCAGGAGGAGGGCAAGGCGCACCAGATCGAGGAGGTCGGCGCCCGCCTGCGCGGCATGATGCCGTTCCTCGGTGCCGGCAAGCAGAAGGTCGCCGACGTCAGCGGCGGCTGAACCGGGCCCATGAACTGACAGTGCCCGCCGGCAGCCGCTCGAGCTCGAGCAGCCACCGGCGGGCACTGTCGCGTCCGGGGTCAGCGGATCTGCAGGTTGCCGCCGTTCAGCTGGATCGGCGCCGACTCACCGCCGACGGTCTCACCGGTGATGGTGATGCCGAACGCGTCGGGCTTCGCCTGCTTGGGCCCACCACGCTTGGCCATGCTCGACTGGCCGCCGTCGGCGACCCACACCTCGAAGGTCACCGTACGGGGGTTGATCCACCGCTCGGTCTCGGGGTTGTAGTCGTACAGGGTTCCGGTGCCGCTGAACCGGGCACACCGGCTGAACGAGAGGCTGTCGACCGTCGGGCACGCCACCGGCACGTAGTAGCCCGACACGGTGCCCTTCAGGCGGCTGGTCGCCTGGTGGGTCCACAGCAGCTGACCCGACACGGTCGTTTGGTCGAGTCGGCGGTTGACCTTCACCTGCACCGTGTACCCGAAGTTGACGCGGGGCGGGCTGGCATCGACCTTGTACCAACCGCCGCCTGCGGTGGCGGCGTCCTTGTTGAAGACGACGAGGGTGCCGAGGCCGTCGGTGTAGATGCAGCCCTCGGTGTCGGTCGCCTTGACCGTGACGTCGTACACGCCGACTGCGACGGTCGCCGTGGTGCTCGCCGTGCCGTCGAGGCCGGTCGTGGCGGTGGTGATGATCGGGCTTCCGACGACAGGCGTCAGCGTGAACGTGACCTCGACACCGCTCTCGCACATCGCGGTGCCACCGTCGATCGTGGCCGACAGCCGGGTGGTGCCGAGACCGTCAGCGTCGAAGTACTCGCCGTTGAACGTGATGTCGAGGTTCTCGATCGAGTACACGTCGTGCGCCTGGTCGTCCGACGACGTGCCGTAGAAGGGCACGGGTGAGGTGTCGGTGTAGTCGGCGCTGACCGCGGTGCTCGACGGCGCGGTCGTGAGGAATGCGCACGAGAAGTCGAACAGCAGGTTGGTGACCGTGCCGGTGAGTGTCGAGTCGCTGCACGAGTTGGTCCCGTTGCCGGCGTCGACACGCCCGCCGAGCGACGTGATGCCCGAGGTGTCACCACCGAGCCCGGTGATCTCGACGGTGCCGGCGACGGTCACGGAGTTGCCGACGAATGTGGGATCGGGCGTGCTCGAGGTGATCACGGTCGCGGTGTCGACGAGCGGCCAGAAGCCGACGGCCCGGGTGAGGGCCAGATCGGCGAGCGGGAAGTCGGTGGGCGCGAGGTGCTCGGGGTCGTCGTCGAACGAGGCGATCCACGGGTCGGTGTCGACGGTGCCGAGCGTGCTGCCCGTGTTGCCGATCAGGCCGGTGCTGTCGTCCCACCAGTTGAGGGTGGCGTCGAGGCTGCCGGTGCCGAGATTGCGCACGAGGTAGCCGGCCCATGCGTCGTTGATGTCGCTGCCGACCGCGATGCCGCTGTCGAGGAATGCGTTGGCCCGCACGACGATGGTGCTCGCGTCGATTCCGACTCCGACAGTGATGGCGCGGCCGACGACCTCGTCGGTGAACCAGTTGTTGACGATGTCGAGGTCGGCGGAGGGCTGCCAGAACTCGTCGCCCGTCTGCGTGCCCCACAGGCCGAGGCGGCCACCGCCGACGAACGAGTTGCCGCTGATCGAGCCGGTGTCGATGCCGATCGTGCCGCCGGTGTCCTCGACGACGTTGCCGGACATGAGGCCGTTGTGGATGTTGCCGAGGTTGAACGCCGACTCGTTGTCGTGGAACCAGTTGCCCGACAGCGCCATCGTCTCGATGACGTACGTCGTCGGGTCGGCACCGTCGAAGAGGCCATAGGTCGACCAGCCGATGTCGTTCCCCGTGATCTGGAGGTCGGTGATGGTGGGCACAGTGGTCGGCACGTCGACCGAGCCGAGGGCGATCGCCGCCAGCGAGTCGGCCGTCGCCTCGGTGTGCACGATGTTGTCGGAGATGCGCACGTCACTCAGCTGGTCGGCAGCGAGCAGGATGCCCATCAACTGGTCGTCGCTCGTCGACGGTTGGTGGATCCAGTTGTGCGAGACCTGGATGTTGTCGAACGTGCCACTGACACGCACGGCCTGTCGGGCGTCGACGATCTCGAAGCCGTCGAGCACCACGTCATCGGACGCGATCGTCACTGCGTACTGGTTGGAGATCACCGACTCGCCACCGGCACGCCCTGACGTCGACGGGTCGACGCCGACCTGGGCGCCCTCGAGGGTGAGCGGGAGGTCGATCGTGACCGCCTCGGTGAACGTCTCCGGTGCGACGGTGATCGTGTCGTACGACGCTGCGTTGTCGATCGCGGTCTGGATCGAGCTGTACGTGCACGTGGACGCGCACACGTCGTACGTGGCGGCCCCGGCCGGTGGTGAGAGTGCGACGCCGACGGCGAGGACGTTGGCGGCGACGAGTGGGATGATGAGGAGTGAACGGCGCATGTGGTCAGGGTGCGCCGCCGGTCGGTCGACGGCTGGTGCCGTTGCTCGCCGGTCGCCCGGCCGACCGCCCGCCGTGTGGCAGGGTGAGGCCCGAGCCGAAATATGACTTGTCAGGTCAGGAATTGCTCGCTAGGGTCGCCGGCATGAGCAGCACCTGGGGTTTCGAGACACGTCAGATCCATGTCGGGGGAGAGCCCGACCCCACCACGGGCGCCCGCGCCGTGCCGATCTACCAGACGACCAGCTATGAGTTCCGCGACGCGGCGCACGCGCAGAACCTGTTCGCGCTGGCCGAGGTGGGCAACATCTACACGCGCATCATGAACCCCACGCAGGGCGCGCTCGAGGCCCGCGTCAACTCGCTCGAGGGTGGCTGCACCACCGCCATCGGCCTGCCCGGCACCCTCGCCGTGGCCAGCGGCCAGTCGGCCGAGACGCTGGCCATCCTCACCCTCGCCGAGGCCGGCGACCACCTCGTGGCGAGCCCGTCGCTGTACGGCGGCACCTACAACCTGCTCCACTACACGCTCCCCAAGATGGGGATCACGGTCGACTTCGTCGACGACCCGCACGACCTCGAGCAGTGGAAGCGGCTCATCAAGCCGAACACCAAGGCGTTCTTCGGCGAGACGCTCGCCAACCCCAAGAACGACATCTTCGACATCGAGGGTGTCAGCGGAGTCGCCCACGCGCACGGCATCCCGCTCATCGTCGACAACACGGTCGCCACCCCGTACCTCATCCGCCCACTCGAGTGGGGTGCCGACATCGTCGTGCACAGCCTCACCAAGTTCGCGGGTGGTCACGGCACCTCCATCGGCGGCAGCATCACCGACGGCGGCACGTTCGACTTTGCGGCGAGCGGCCGGTTCCCGAACTTCACCGAGCCCGACCCCAGCTACCACGGGCTCGCGTACTGGCCGGCACTCGGCGCGGGCAGCTACATCCTCAAGGCGCGCGTGCAGATGCTGCGCGACCTCGGCATGGCGATCTCGCCGTTCAACGCCTTCCTCATCCTGCAGGGCCTCGAGACGCTCAGCCTGCGCATGGAGCGCCACTTCTCGAACGCGCAGAAGGTGGCCGAGTTCCTGGCCTCGCACCCGCAGGTCGAGCGGGTGTCGTTCGCCGGCCTGCCGAGCAGCCCGTGGCACGAGCGCGCGAAGAAGTACGGCGGCGGGCGTGGCTTCGGCAGCGTGTTGGCGTTCGACATCGCGGCGGGGTCCAACGCCTCCGCCCGCGAGGCAGGTCAGAAGTTCGTGGAGGCGCTGCAGCTGCACAGCCATGTCGCCAACATCGGCGACGTTCGCAGCCTGGTGATCCACCCGGCCAGCACCACGCACAGCCAGCTGACCGAGGACGAGCAGGTGAGCACGGGCGTCCGCCCCGGCCTCGTCCGCCTCAGCGTCGGCCTCGAGACGATCGACGACATCATCGCCGACCTGCAGGTGGGCTTCGCCGCCGCGAAGTGATCTGACTACGGTGCTGCGGGTGAGCAGTGCGACGTCTCCCCGGGTGAGGGCAGACCTCGCGCTCGCGCACCGTCGGTCGTTCGACCACATCGTCAGCGCGGGCTCGCGGTTCACGGGTGCACAGCGCCGACGCATCGCCGAGGTCGCCCGCGACGCGTACCTGACGGCCGACCCGCCCCCGCCGTGGGAGCGGCCGTACGGCGAGCCGCTGCTCGACGGCGCGTACCGACTGGCGCGACACGCCGGCACCCTGACCGAGCAGTGGTACGAGCGCCTGCTCGCCGAGGGCATCGATGCCCTCGAGTGGGTCGAGGTCGTCGGCATCGTGTGTGCCGTCGTCCCGCCGGTGGCGTTCGCCCGCGCGATCGGCGTGTCGCTGCCGGTGCTGCCCGAGGCGGTACCCGGAGCGCCGACGCGGCTCGAGGCGCTCGAGGTGGTGGCGGCCGACCTCAACTGGGTGCCGGTTGCCGCACCAGCCGATCGCACGGCGTCGGTCGTGCAGGCGCTCAGTGCGCTGCCCGCCGAGTGGAACAACCTGTGGCAGTTGGCAGCCGCCCAGTACATGAGCGATCGCCAGATGGACGACCCGACATGGACACGGGGCACGCTGTCGCGACCACAGATGGAACTCGTCGCCGGGCGACTGTCGCTCATCAGGGAGTGCTTCTTTTGAACGGCGGCGCACGCCAGCATGCTCAGTTGGAGCAGCGCCGAATCCGGATCACCCGCTGATGTGTCGTCGATCGCCGACGGCCACGGTGACGGCGGCGTCGCGCTCGGCGCCGAGTTGCTCGCGTTCGCCGAGGCGATCGCCCGCTACGACGACGCCGCGCTGGCCGATGCGCGCGATCGTCTGGCGGCGGCAGCCGGCACCGACGTGATGATCGACGCAGCCGCGGTGGCGGCGAACTTCGAGATGATGACCCGAGTCGCAGACGGCACGGGAGCCAGGTTCCCCGCCGAGGTCGTCGACGGTCGCGCTGGCCTGACCGGCTCACTCGGCATCGATGGGATGGCGTCGCGTCGCTAGTCCTCGTTGCGCTCGTCGCGCAGGAACTTCTCGAACTCGGCCGCAAGGTCGTCGCCCGACGGCACCTGCTGCTCGAGCATGCGGTCGTACTCGCGCTCGAGGCGCGCCACGTGGGCCTGTGCATCGGGGTCCTCGTCGACGGCTTCGTCATGCACGGTGCGCCAGCCGCGTGCCTGCTCGTCGAGTTCGGAGGCGTCGATGGGGATGCCGAGCACGTGCTCGAGGTGCCGCAGGAGGGCGGCGCTGCTCTGCGGGTGCTTGGCGTTGCCGAGATAGGCCGGCACGCCGACCCGCAGCGACACCGCCGGCAGACCGGCTTCGTCGAGCCGGGTCTGCAGGACCCCGACCAGACCGGTGACACCCTGGTACTGGGGACGAGACAGACCCAGGGCACGACCGAGGGAGCGATTGGTCGTGCTGCCGACGACGAGCGGCGGACGGGTGTGTGGCACCGAGTCGGGCGCGGCGCCGACGGTGATCACCGCCTCGCAGCCGAGGCGTGTCGCCACCTCGATGATGCAGTCGGCAAAGGTGGCGTAGCGCAGGTGCGGCTCGACCCCGGCGAGCACCACGAGGTCGTGGGCGCCGCCGTGATGACGGATGATGCGGAACTCGTTCTCGGGCCAGCGGACGACGCGCTCGTCGTCGGCGAACTCGACGACGGGCCGCTCCTGCGTGAAGTCGAAGAACGGGTCGGCGTCGATGGCGGCGACGATCGGTGCCGGGTTGTCGCCGATGAGCTCGTCGACGGCATCGGTCGCGACCTCGGCGATGTCGAAGAGCCCGCGTAGCGCGAGCACCATGATGGGGCGGTGAAGCGGTGCGAGGTCGTCGAACGCGGTGGTGAGCGGCGTCATGCGAGTTGCTCCACGACGTAGTCGATGCATGCGGTGAGCGCAGCAACATCGTCGGGGTCGACTGATGGGAACATGGCGATGCGCAGTTGGTTGCGGCCCAGTTTGCGGTAGCTGTCGGTGTCGACGATGCCGTGGGCGCGCAGTACGGCGCTGACCGCCGCGGCGTCCACGCCCTCGAGGTCGATGGTGCCGACGACGGCACTCCGCTGCATCGGGTCGGTCACGAACGGGGTGGCGTACTCGCTCGCCTGGGCCCATCCGTAGAGGCGCATGGCCGACGTGCGGCAGCGTTCGACGCACCAGTCGAGCCCACCATTGCCCAGCATCCAGTCGAGTTGCTCCTTCATCAGCACCAGTGTGCCGATGGCCGGCGTGTTGTAGGTCTGGTTGGCGAGCGAGTTGTCGAGGGCGCTGCGCAGGTCGAGCGACGCGGGGCACCAGCGGCCGGTTGCGCTGATGGACCTGATGCGATCGAGCGCGGCGGGCGAGCACGCTGCGAGCCACAGGCCACCGTCTGACGCAAAGCACTTCTGCGGTGCGAAGTAGTACACGTCGACCTCGGTGTGCACCCACGGCAGGCCGCCCGCGGCCGAGGTGGCGTCGACGACGACGAGCGCATCGGTATCGGGGCGGCGAAGGTGCATCGCGACGCCGGTGCTGGTCTCGTTGTGCGTCAGCGCGACCACGTCGACGCCATCGGGTGCCGTCTCGGCGATCGCGGGATGCGTGCCGGCCTCGGCGCGCACCACGTCGGGCTCGTCCAGGTGCGGCGCCGCCGCGCAGGCATCGGCGAACTTCTGCGAGAACTCGCCGAACACGTAGTGCTGGCTGCGCTGCTGGACGAGGCCGAACGTGGCGACATCCCAGAACACGGTCGACCCACCATTGCCGAGCACGATCTCCCACCCGGACGGCAGGTCGAACAACTCGGTGAGCGAGCGGCGGACCCCGCCGACCAGTTGCTTCACGGGTCCCTGGCGGTGCGATGTGCCGAGCAGCGACTGGTTCGCCCGGCCGAGCGCGAGGACCTGCTCGGGGCGCACCTTGGACGGACCGCACCCGAACCGCCCGTCGACCGGCAGGAGCGATCGGGGGATGTCGATGCGGTCGGGGCTCATATCCACCAGTCTCGCCGACGGTAGCCTCGGGCGCGTGACGAAAATTCCCGCACGCACCTCCGCCCGTTTCGCTGCCATCGCCGAGTCCGCGACGCTCGCGGTCGACGCCAAGGCCAAGGCCCTGAAGGCCAAGGGCGAGAACGTCATCGGCTTCGGTGCCGGCGAGCCCGACTTCCCCACGCCCGAGAACATCGTCGAGGCTGCCGTGCGGGCGTGCCGCGACCCGAAGATGCACAAGTACACGCCGGCTGCCGGCCTGCCCGAGTTGCGCGAGGCGGTCGCCGCCAAGACGCTGCGCGACAGCGGTGTGTCGTACCAGGCGTCGCAGGTGCTCGTCACCAGCGGCGGCAAGCACGCGGTGTTCACTGCATTCGCCGCGCTGTGCGACCCGGGCGACGAGGTCATCTGCCCGGCGCCGTACTGGACCACCTACCCCGAGGCCATCGTGCTCGCCGGTGGTGTGCCGGTCATCGTCGACACCGACGAGTCGACGGGCTTCAAGGTCACCATCGAACAACTCGACAAGGCACTCACCCCGCGTACCAAGGTGCTGCTGTTCGTCAGCCCCGACAACCCGTCAGGTGCCATCTACTCGCCCGACGAGGTCGAGGCGATCGGTCGCTGGGCCGTGGACCGTGGCGTGTGGGTGCTCACCGACGAGATCTACGAGCACCTCGTGTACGGCGAGAACCGTTTCGTGTCGATGCCGGCGGTCGTCCCCGAGCTCGTCAACCAGTGTGTCATCGTCAACGGCGTCGCCAAGACGTACGCGATGACTGGGTGGCGTGTCGGCTGGATGCTCGGGCCGAGTGATGTCATGAAGGCGGCCGTCAACTTCCAGTCGCACAGCACGTCGAATGTCAGCAACGTGGCGCAGGTTGCCGCGCTCGAGGCCGTCAGCGGCGACCTGTCGGCCGTTGCGATGATGCGCGACGCCTTCCAGCGGCGTGCGATCACGATGCACCGAATGCTCAACGACATCCCTGGCGTCTCGGCGATCGAACCGCAGGGCGCGTTCTACTGCTACCCCAACGTGAGCGGCCTGCTGGGCCGGCCGCTCGGCCCGAACGGCACGGTCAGTGCCACGACGCTCGAGTTGGCCGACACCATCCTCGGCGAGGCGAAGGTCGCCTTCGTCCCCGGTGAGGCGTTCGGTACCCCGGGCTATGCGCGGTTCAGCTTTGCGATGGCCGATGCCGACATGGAGGAGGGCATCCGCCGCATCCACCAGTGGGCGACGGCGTGACCCGGTCTCCCGACCTCGAGCACCTCTCGCTCGACTGGCTGCGCGCCAAGCCCGGTGCCAAGTGGGCGAAGTTCGACGTCCCCTACGCGGCGTGGGTCGCCGACATGGACTTCCGGCCACCGCAGTGCGTCACCGATGCCATCCAGCAGTTCGTCGAGGGCGGCGACCTGGGGTACCCCAACATCGCCTACCCGGTCGGTGGCTCGATCGCCACCGATGCATGGGTCGAGCGGTGTGCGTCGCACTACGACTGGCACCTCGACCGCGACCACACACGCGAGCTCATCGATGTGGTGCAGGGACTGCAACTGGTGCTCCACCTGTGCACCGCGCCCGGCGACGGTGTCGTGGTGCACACACCGGCGTACCCGCCGTTCCTGCACAGCGTCGAGGACACCGGCCGCCGAGTCGTGCGCGTCGCAGCACAGGCCGACCCCACTGCATCGGCGGGGTGGCGGTTCGACCACGACGAGCTCGACCGTCGCCTGCGCACCGAGCGGGCCAAGGTGCTGTTGCTGTGCCACCCCCACAACCCCACAGGGCACGTCTTCTCGGACGACGACCTGCGCGCGCTGGCCGACATCGCCGAACGCCACGACCTGCTGATCATCTCTGACGAGATCCACGCAGACCTCGTGTACGAAGGCCGTCACAGGCCGATGGCCCTGTTCGCCCCGGATCGCACGGTGACGCTGCACGCCGCCTCGAAGGCCTTCAACCTCGCCGGTGTGCGCTTCGCGATCGCGCACATCGGTCCGGCATGGGTGCGCGAGCGCGTCGCCACGCTGCCCGACCACCTGTTGGGGGCCACCAACATCATCGGCTCGCTGGCAGCCGCGACGGCCTGGCGCCACGGTGGTGAGTGGCTCGATGCAGTACTGACCCGTCTGGACGGCAACCGTCGACTGCTCGCCGACCTGCTCGCAACGCACCTGCCGGAGGTGCGCTACACGCCGCCGGCTGCGACCTACCTCGGCTGGCTCGACTGCAGGGCGCTCGGTTGGGGCGACGACCCGACCGAGGAGTTCGCCCGTCGTGGCGTGCGGCTGAGCGAGGGACCCAACTTCGGCGTCGAGGGGCACGGCTTCGCCCGGCTCAATTTCGCGACATCACCCGACGTGCTGCGGGCGATCGTGGAACGGATGGCTGCTCAGTAGTCGATGCCGCGCTTGGCCAGGATGCCCTGGTCGTAGGCGTGCTTG